>JAUXST010000441.1 GCA_030679805.1 Reyranella sp.
GCACCCCGGTGGAAAATCATCTGGGCGACCTGTGGTCGATCTTCGATTTCATCAATCCCGGATTGCTGGGAACCGCGCCGCAATTCGCGCGCTATGCCAAGAGCCTGACCGAACGGGAGCACAATCCCTATGGCCCCCTTCGGGACCTGGTGCGGCCCTACATTCTGCGGCGGATGAAGACGGACAAGACCGTCATCGCCGACCTGCCGGACAAGACCGAGATTACGGCCCATTGCACACTCAGCCGCAAGCAGGCAGCGCTCTACTCCCAGACGGTATCAGAACTCGCCCGAGGCCTCGAACTGTCGGAGGGCATAGAACGCAAGGGCGTCGTGCTCGCGACGCTGATGCGATTGAAGCAGATCTGCAATCACCCGTCGCAATGGCTGGGCGACAATGGCTGGGCGGAGGCGGACAGCGGCAAGTTTGCCCGCCTGCGGGAGATTGCCGAGATGGTCGCGGCACGGCAGGAGAAGGTGCTGGTCTTCAGCCAGTTTCGTGAGACAACGGCACCGCTGCAGACCTTCCTCTCGGGAATTTTCGGGCGGCCCGGCCTGGTGCTCCACGGTGGAACGGCGGTGAAGGACCGCAAGGACCTCGTCCGAACATTCCAGGACGATGAAGCCATGCCGTTCTTCATCCTGTCACTGAAGGCCGGCGGTTCGGGGCTAACTCTGACGGCCGCCTCTCATGTCGTGCATTTCGATCGCTGGTGGAACCCAGCGGTCGAGAGTCAGGCCACGGATCGGGCTTTCCGGATCGGACAGAAAAGAAATGTCCTGGTGCACAAATTCGTCTGCAAGGGCACGGTCGAGGAAAAGATTGATTCCATGATCGATACGAAGAAAGCCCTGTCCGACGAATTGCTGACCGGCTCCGGCGAGGTCAAGCTGACCGAAATGAAGGACGATGAACTCCTGCGGATCGTCGCCCTCGACCTGAACGCAGCAACACGGAACTGACGCGATGTCGTACTACTATGGTGGATGGGCCCCATACGTGTCGGTTGCCGCGCGCCGCAAGGAAGCCGAGCGCGAGATCGCACGACGACGCAAGGCGGGCCAGCCGATCGCGCCGGTGATCGTCGAGGGACGTGCAATCGCCAAGACGTTCTGGGGGAAGGCATGGTGTGAAAACCTGGAGCGTTACCGCGATTTCGACAATCGCCTGCCGCGTGGCCGCAGCTATGCCCGGAACCGGGCAGTGCTGCATCTTCAGATCGAGCCTCTGGCCGTGACGGCGCTGGTCAGCGGGTCGGAGATCTATGAAGTCACGATCGGCGTCTCCGCGGTGTCCAAGCCGCGATGGCAGTCGATCTGCCGAGACTGCGCGGGCGGCATCGACTCCCTAGTGGAACTTCTGCAGGGTCGTCTCTCCAAGAACGTCATGGAGCGGATCTGCCGACAGGACCACGGCCTGTTCCCTCGGCCATCGGAAATCGGGTTTTCCTGCAGTTGCCCAGACCATGCATCCATGTGCAAGCACGTCGCGGCGACCCTCTATGGCATCGGTACGCGGCTGGACAGCGAACCGGAGCTGCTGTTCCGATTGCGCGCCGTCGACGAGAAGGATCTGCTGGCTAATCTGGGTGCACCCGCGTCGGGGTCGAAGACGCCCGCCGCCGGAAAGATCCTGGCCACCGACGATGTTTCTGCGCTGTTCGGGCTCGAAATGGCGAACGATTTGTCACCGATCGCCTCCAAGCCGGCGGCACGAGCAAAGGCGAAGACGAAAGCAAAGGCGAAGCGGAAGTCGGCCCCGATTTCTTCGCGGGCGACGTCCCGCGCCAAGGCCGGATCCAAAAGACCCCCGTCTGTTCGTTAGAAGACTAATCGTCAGTCTTGGCTTGATCGCCCGACATTATTGACTGGAGTCAAAGCCGTGCCACGGCGGCGGCGGCGTCAAGTGGCCCGCTTGTGATCCAGAAGGGCCGCGCCGAACGCTTGGAACAAGGCCTGATTGATCGGGTTGTGCTGCGGGTCGTATTCGGCGTGCCACTGGACGCCCAGTGCAAAAGAGGGCGCGTCGGCGATACGGATCGCCTCGATGGTGCCGTCTTCCGCCACCCCCTCGATGACGATCCGTCCGCCGGGTTCGAGAATGCCTTGACCATGTAGGGAATTCACGCGGATCGTCTCGCAGCCGAGAAGCCTGGCGAACAGCCCTTCCGCTACCAGCCGCACCTCATGGCGATCGGCGAACACGACTTCGGGGTCGGGATGAACCTCACCGTTCTCCAGCCGGGGCATGCGATGGTTCATGCGTCCCGGAATATCTCGGATCTCCGGATGCAGCGAACCGCCAAACGCCACGTTCATCTCCTGGAATCCCCGGCAAATGCCGAACAGGGGAATGCCGCGGTCGACACAGGCGCGGATCAATCCCAGCGCCATCGCGTCACGATCATGGTCGTAGGGTTCGTGCCGGGGATCAGGCTCGACGCCAAAATGGGTTGGATGAACATTGGCGCGCGCGCCGGTCAGCAGGATCCCGTCGACCGCCTCCAGCAGCGCCTCGATGTCGGTGATGTCCGGCGTGCCGGCAAACATCAACGGCAAGGCCCCTGCCACTTCCGCGATCGCGCGCAGATTGCGCTGGCCCACCAGTTGCACATTGTGCCGGTCGTTCACGACATGGGCGTTTCCGATCACGCCGACCACCGGTTTCGTCATACTGGGCATTCACGCTCGCCGTTGGACCGCGCGCCAGAAACGCCGAGGAACGGCGTCGGCAACGCGATTATCGAGGATCAGCCTACCTCATCCCGCTCCCCACGCCAGCGCGGACCGGGTATTCCATAGGGACAATGGCCGTGGCGCGAAACTCGCTACACTTACGCGCCCTTTCGGCATTTTGAGCAACGACAGGGAGCTCGCCCGATGCGCTACGGCTTCTACCTCCCCACCCGAGGCCCCACCGCTACGCGCGAGGGCCTTCTCGCCTTGGCGCGTGAGGGCGAGCGCCTGGGGCTGCACTCCGCCATGATCGCGGACCACATCGTCTTCCCGGTGGAAAGCGAGTCGGCCTATCCCTACACCGTGGACCGCAAGCACCCCGGCGGTGGCGACGCACTGGAGACCTTCTCCATCCTGGGCGTCGTGGCCGGCGCCACCGAGCGGCTGCGCCTCGTCACCTCCGTGCTGGTCCTGCCCTATCGCAACCCGGTGCTCACGGCGAAGATGGTGGCGTCGCTGGATGTCCTGTCCGGCGGGCGCGTGACGCTGGGGGTCGGCGTCGGCTGGCTGAAGGAAGAGTTCGAGGCGTTGGACAGCCCGGATTTCGAGCGGCGCGGCGCCGTGACCGACGAATGGCTCGCGATCTTCAAGCAGCTTTGGACCTGCTCGCCCGCCAGCTTCGCCGGCCAGTTCTACAACTACGCCAACATTCGCTCCGAGCCCTTCCCGCTGCAGAAGCCGCATCCGCCCATATGGGTCGGGGGACACTCGCGCGCGGCGCTCCGCCGTACCGCGCGGCACGGCGATGGCTGGCACCCGGTCGGCGCCATCGCCGCCTCGCCGCTGCCGCCGCAGGAAATGCGGACCCATCTGGCGGCGCTGAAGCAGATGACGGAAGCGGAGGGACGCGATTTCTCCGCGCTCACCATCTCTTACAAGGCGCCGCTCTACGACACCGGCATTCCGGATCGCGACGGGGCTCGCCGCAGCTTCTCCGGCAGCCCCGACGATATCGCCGGCGACATCCGATCGTTTGGCGCCATCGGCGTGCACGAGCTGATCTTCGACTTCCGGGGCGAGAGCATCGCGCAGAGCATCGAGCGCCTGCAACGCTTCGCCGCCGAAGTGATGCCGCTGGTGAAGGACTGAACTACGCCGCCTTGCGCGCCGCCGCGGCAGCCAGCACCATTCCGGAGCACTTCTCGCCGATCATGATGGTGGGCGCATTGGTGTTGCCGCTCGTCAGCGTCGGCATGATCGAGGCGTCGGCGACGCGCAGGCCCTCGATGCCATGGACGCGCAGCTCGGAATCGACCACGGCCAGGGGATCCGCGCCCATCCTGCAGGTGCCGATCGGGTGGTAGGTGGTCTCGGCATTCTTCCTCACCCAATCGAGCAGCTCGTCATCCTTCTGCAGGTGCGCTCCCGGCGCAATTTCCTCGCCGGTGACCTCTTTCAGAGGCGATGTCGCCATCAGCTCCCGACCCTTGCGGATGGCGGCCAGAACGCCGGTGCGATCGTGTTCGGTCGACAGAAAATTGAACCGGATCGCCGGCGGCTCGGACGGATCCGAAGACTTGATGTGGATCGAGCCCGTGCTTTCGGAGCGCAGCACATTCACGTTCATCGTGATGCCCTTCCTCTTCGAGACGCGGCGCTCGTGGCCCACCATCTCGTAGAGGAAGGGAGCGATCGAGACCGTCGCGTCAGGCGATTCCAGTCCCACCCGCGTGCGGAAGTAGAGGCGGATCGGCACGGAGGTCGAGGCCAGGAACCCCTCGCGGAACAGCGCGTACTTGATCGCCTCGCGCGCCAGCCGCCAGCCGCGGGCGTTGTCGTTGAAGGTGAGGTTCTTCTCCTTGATGGCGAATTTCACGCGCGGTGAATAATGGTCGCGCAGGTTCTCGCCGACGCCGCGCAGTTCATGCACCGGCGCGATGCCGCGGGAGCGCAGCAGGTCCGCCTGGCCGATACCGGAGAGTTCCAGGAGCTTGGGTGAATTGATCGAGCCGCCCGAGACAATGACTTCGCGCGTGGCCCGCGCTTCACGCTTCACGCCACCGACGGAATAGCGAACGCCAACGCATCGCTTGCCTTCCAGGATCAACACCTCGGCCATCGCCCCGCGATCGATCGTGAGGTTCGGGCGCCCCCGGGCCGGGTCGAGATAGCAGTAGGCCGTGCTCTGGCGACGGCCCTTGGCGATCGTCACCTGCGACATGCCGATGCCTTCCTGCGTCTCCCCGTTCAGGTCGGGATTGAAGGGTAGGCCCATGCGCTCCGCCGCCGCGATCATCTTCTCCAGGAGCGGCACTTTGTGGCGCGGGGTGTCGGTGACACGCAGCAGGCCGTTGCGGCCGCGAAACGCATCGGAGCCGCCGTCGTAGCGTTCCATGCGCTTGAAGACCGGCAGCACGTCCTGGTAGCTCCAGCCCCGGTTGCCGAGCTGCGCCCAATGATCGTAGTCCTGCGCCTGGCCGCGGATATAGACCATGCCGTTGATCGAGCTCGAGCCGCCCAGCATCTTGCCACGCGGAACGTCGATGCGCCGCCCGCCCGAACCCTCGTCCGGCTCCGACGAATAGCACCAGTTGACGGCCGGATCGTCGATCATCTTGGCGACGCCGACGGGCACGCGCGACCAGAAGAAATTCGAACCCTCTGTCCCCGCCTCCAGCAGCAGCACCCGGTAGGCGCCGCTCTCCGTCAGTCGGGATGCGGCCACCGCCCCCGCCGAACCCGCGCCGACGACGATGTAGTCAAAGGCAGGGGCGCTGGGCATTGGGCGGGCATCCTTTGGTCCAGGGGGCAAGGGCCAAGAAGACCAGCGCCCGGACCTTATGGCAAGGGAGGGCGCCTCCCGCGCGGGCGGGCGCCGTGCTAGGATCGCGGCAATAAAATCGAATGGGAGGAAACAATGCGATACACGACGGCCGCCGTCGCGGCGTTACTGTCCTGCTGCCTGCTCGGTGCCTCGGCTCAAGCCCAGAACAAGGCCGTAAAGATCGGCGTGCTGGACGACATGTCCGGCCCCTATGCCGACAACACCGGACCGGGCGACGTCGCCGCCGTCAAATTCGCCATCGCCGATTTCGGCGGCTCGGTGCTCGGCAAGCCGATCGAGCTGGTGACCGCCGATTTCCAGAACAAGGTCGACGTCGGCGCCAGCATCGCCAAGCGCTGGTACGACGACGAGAACGTCGACATGATCCTCGGTATTCCCAACTCGGCGCTGGCACTCGCGCTCGTGAGGGTGGCCGAGGAGAAGAACCGCATCGTCATGCCGACCGCGGCGGCGACATCGGAGCTGACCGGCAAATCCTGCAGCTCGCACAGCATCCACTGGATCTACGACACCTATGGGCAGGGCAAGACCATCGTCAATGCGCTGAGCAAGATGGGCGGCGATACTTGGTACTTCATCACCGTGGACTATGCCTTCGGCTTGGCGGTGGAAGCGGACGCTACCAATTTCATCAAGGCGGCGGGCGGCAAGGTGCTGGGCTCGGTGCGTCATCCGCTGAACACCCAGGACTTCTCCTCCTACGTACTGCAGGCGCAGGCCTCGAAGGCCAAGGGGCTGATGTTCGCCAATGGCGGCAACGACATCGTAAACGGCATCAAGCAGGCGTCTGAGTTCGGCCTCATGAAGCAGGGCATGCGGATCAGCGCGCCGCTGGCGCAGTTCCCCGACATCTACGGCATCGGGCTGAAGATCGCCCAGGGCTCGATGATCTCGAGCCCGTTCTACTACGACATGACTCCGGAGGCGCGCACCTTCACCGACCGCTTCACCAAGGAGCGGGGCCGTCCGCCCAGCTTCATCCAGGCCGGCACCTATGGCGCGGTCATGCACTACCTGAAGGCCGTGCAGGCCGCCGGCACCGACGAGGCCAAGGCCGTGATGGCCCAGATGAAGAAGCTGCCAATCAATGACTTCATGACCAAGAATGGCAGCGTTCGCGAGGACGGCCGCGTCATCCGCGACATGTACCTGATGCAGGCCAAGACACCCGAGGAGTCGAAGGGCGGATGGGATCTGGTGAAAATGGTCGCCACGGTGCCAGGCAACGAGGCCTTCCGGCCGCTGAACGAAGGCGGCTGCCCGCTGGTGACCAAGAAGTAGAGCCAGCCGCGCGCCATTCGCGGCGGGTCATCGGCTCGATGATCCGCCACAATTGCGTCCACGGGCGGTTCGATCCCGCGTTTCCTCCGGGACAGTTGCCAATGTCACTTCAGTGGAAGGTGTCTCATCTCGATCACATGGTGATCTGCGTGTCCGAGGGGATCGTCACCCTCAAGGACTTCCAAGACTATCTGGCCGCCCTCAAGAAGGAAAAGGCGCTGCCCTTTCCCAAGATATTCATCGCGACGGACGGCAGATCCGGGATGAGCGACGAAGACAGGGTGAAGCTCGCGGTGCTCCTGACCGAGTTCCTCGAGATAGACGGCCTCGGCCCCTTTGCCGTGGTCGCAGGCGCGAAAAGGAACGCCGGGCTGGCCGCGATCTTCAAGTCCCTGGCCACCATCAGGAGGCCAATGCGACTGTTCCCGGACATCCACGCGGCCCGGAAATGGCTGGGCACCAGGTCGAAGGTCTGAGGTCGCGATCCAGAGCGCCGACCAGATGTTGCCCTGATGTTCAAACGGCGGTTCGTACCGGCTGACGCAGGATGGTCCTGAGCTTCTCGGCAGGGGTCTTGCGCGGGTCGCCGAGGTAGATTTCGTGATGATGTCCCGCTTCGGTGAGTCCGTTGGCGGGTAGAAATTCCTCATGCAGCCTTTTGAGGATCGGCCCTTCGTGATCGTAGGAGCCGATATGCAGAGTCTGAACCGCCCGCTCTTCGTCCAGCCGCTCGAACCGGAGATTCGACAGAGCTGGCAGTCCCTTTTTCTCGATGGCCTTCGCGATGGCTCGTTCCGCCATTGAACGCTCGATGAAGTCAGGCACGACGATCATCATCGTCCACGACCAGCGGTCTTTCCGGCGCGCCGTGAAGTCCGCCATGTTTTCGGCCCACCACAGACCTTCCAGCGGCGGCACCACATAGTCGCGCTTCAGGGCGTCCTTGCTCATGAACTTGAGCGTATAGGAGGCGGCATAGAGCGCCTCGACGGCAGCCTTGTACTCGGGCGCTGTGTTGGGATCGCCGGCACCGTCGATCATGAAGTAGCCGAGTGCCGGGACCTCTACGATGGTGAATTCGCCCACCGGTGCCCCGTAGAGCGCTTTGTGGGTTTTCTTGATGTCCGTCTTGTCCATCGGTCGCTCGGAAAACAGATCCTGCGCTACTGCCGGCCCGTCGCGTTCGACAACGATCTTGGCTGCGCTGTCACAACTACAGCCGCCGTTTCGCATGACATCGCGCCATGACTTGAAACGGGTGGAAAAATGGCGGAGGGGGTGGGATTCGAACCCACGGTACGCTTGCACGCACAACGGTTTTCGAGACCGTCCCGATCGACCACTCTGGCACCCCTCCGGGGCCACGCTTATAGGGGGGCGATTCTGTCCGGGCAACCCGGGCGGTTTGGCGGGCGGTTTCCCCTAATTCAGGCCTAAAATGGCGGGTTTCCGGCGTTGACTTGGGGGGCGTCCTGCGTATATTCCGCCCTCCTCCGGCGGGTCACTCAGGCCCGCCGTGCTCTTTCGTGCTTTCCCGCATTTGGGCCTGAATCCGGCCACTGCCCCTAGGGGTGGTGGGGAATTCACCCGGTCCGGGAGGCTTTAGTCAGGTGTCATCATGATCGCCGTTATCCGCACGGGTGGAAAACAATACACGGTCGCCGCCGAAGACACGCTCACGGTCGAAAAGATCGAGGGCGAGGCGGGCGCCAAGATCGAGTTCACCGACGTGCTGATGGTGGGCGAGAAGGTCGGCGCGCCGACCGTCGCCGGCGCCAAGGTCCTGGGCTCGATCGTCAAGCAGGCCCGCGGCCCGCACCTGATCGTCTTCAAGAAGCGCCGCCGCCAGAATTCGCGTCGCAAGAACGGCCATCGTCAGGACCTGACCGTGGTCAAGATCGAACAGATCGTCGCGTAGTAGAGCGACTGGAGTAGAACGATGGCACATAAGAAAGCAGGCGGCTCCTCGCGCAACGGCCGCGATTCGGCCGGCAAGCGTCTGGGCGTGAAGCGCTTCGGCGGACAGACGGTCCTGTCGGGCAATATCCTGGTCCGCCAGCGCGGCACCAAGATGAATGCCGGCGAGAACGTCGGCGTCGGCCGCGACCACACGCTGTTCGCCACCGCGCCTGGCATCGTGACGTTCCGCAAGCGGACCGGCGGCAAGGTCGAGGTGAACGTGCTCCCGGCGCCGGCGCAGAACCCGGCGAAGATGGCTGCCGAATAGCCGTTCCCACCCAATTGGAATTCGAAGGGGGAGCGGTCAACCGTTCCCCCTTTTCATTTCCGGACCCCACCCCATGAAGTTCCTCGACCAGGCCAAGATCTTCGTCCGCTCCGGCAACGGCGGCGCGGGGTCGGCGAGCTTTCGCCGCGAGAAATTCATCGAGTATGGCGGACCGGACGGTGGCGACGGCGGGCGCGGCGGCGATGTC
>JAUXST010000442.1 GCA_030679805.1 Reyranella sp.
GGACAAAGCCATTGATCGGTTGGGGCGTCATTTCCGGTCATGAGCAAGGCGGTGTCGCTTCGCAGCTTCCTCAACGAATTTCCTGCAAACCACGTCGCGAGGGGCGTATACTATTCTCATGATGAGTGTAGATTTAGCGATTGACCGCAAACCGAACGAGACTCGGCGCTTCTCGTCGATCCGGCTATCGGCATGACATCGAGCGAGGCTGACTTGTCTTCCCGACAACCTCCCAAACGCGCCCGCATCGATGGCCGCCATTTGCGTAGTGAGCGAACCAAGCAATTGATCATGGAGGCGTTTCTGGCTCTGCTGCGGGAGAGCCCGTCCATGCCCACGGCGGCGCAGATCGCTGAGCGAGCGGGCTACTCGGTTCGTTCGATTTTCGAACGGTTTGCTGATCTCAATGCATTGCGCGTCGCGGGAGTGGACTATCAACTCGCGCACGCGGCCGCCTTGGCGCCGCCTCGTCACGTTGACGGCGACCGGCAGACCCGAATCAAGTCGCAGGTCGAGACCAGGGCGGGGACCTGCGAGCGCGGCGTCGCACTATGGCGCGTGTTCCTCTACACGATTGACGAGTCGGAAGAACTCAAGCTCCGCCTGCGCATCGCTCGACAGCGAACAATCGACCGGTTCGAAATCATGTACCGCCCCGAACTTTCGACGCTCGGAGACGTCGAGCGCAAGCATCTGTTGATCGTGCTCGAAGCTCTCACCGACATGGAAAGTTGGGCACGGCTGCGCGAGTTTTTTAGTCTGTCCTTCGAGGATGCCTGTGCGGTCTGGATTCGCGCCATCGACCGCTTGCTTCCTGCGACGCCGACGGGAGCATGACGTTGTCGAATGCGTCATTGGATCAGTCTTGATCGAGGAAGCCTTGCCAAAGGATCCCCTGCCAAGGCGCACCCGAATGGATGGCCGCCGCTTGCGCAGCGTGCGGACCAGGCAGTTGATCGTCGAGGCCTATCTCGCTCTCGTGAGAGAAGAGGCGCCGGCATTGCCGACAGCGGCCAAGGTCGCGGAGCGGGCGGGCTACTCGGTGCGTTCAATCTTTGAGCGCTTTCCGGATATTCACGCCTTGCAGGTCGCCGCGACGGACTATGCGATCACACAGGTTGTGGCGATGGCAGCGTCGCGCGATGGCGGCGGCGATCGTGCGGCGCGAATCAAGTCCCATGTAAACACACGCGCGCGCGCGTCCGAACACTGGCTGCCGCTGTGGCGCGCGCTCATTGCGCTTCAGGACGGCTCGGAGGAACTCAAGGCACGCGTCCGAGCGATGCGCGAGCGCGTGCTTTCCCTGATGGAGCACATGTATGAGCCCGAGTTATCGACACTCCCGGATGTGGCCCGGCGGCAAACACTGATGGCGCTCGAGGCTATAGTGGATGTCGAGAGCTGGGCGAGGATGCGTGAGCATTTTGGGCTTTCGTTCGAGGAATCTTCTGCAGCGTGGGTGCAGGCAATCGATAGGCTTCTTCCACCGACTCCTTCGCTCTGAGGCATCGACATCGTTGCAATCGTTGCAATTCGCAATGAGCATGAGGAAGGTGTAGGCTTTATCGTTGCGCTTTAGCGCATGAACTGGCGGATAAGGTTTTGGACCTCTGCCGTGTTGCAGGCACGACCTGGATTGAATGGACATTGCCCTCTTCACCCACACATAGATCCGGCCGCCCAGACGGTCGCCGACTACGCAGTGTGCGGACCAGGCAATTGGTCATCGAAGCATATCTGGCGCTGCTTAGGGAAAATCCGCAGGTTCCGACAGCCGCGCAGGTGGCCGAAAGGGCAGGCTATTCGGTGCGTTCGGTCTTCGAGCGGTTTCCCGACCTTCACGCATTGCGGCTCGCCGCGACAGACTACGCGCTGGCCCAGGCCAACACCCAATCTCTGGTAACCGGGTTCGATGGCGACCGGCAAACCCGGCTGAGGGGCCACGTTGAACGACGTGCGCGCACCTGCACGGAATGGCTGCCGCTCTGGCGGGCGGTCAATGCCAACAAGGGAGACTCCGAGGAGATCGAGACACGGATACGTTTCGTTCGCTCGGCTACGATCAAAAGGATCGAGCTGATGTACCAGGCAGAACTCTCGACATTGCCGGAGCTGGAACGCCGGCAGATCGCCCTGGCGATCGAGGCCATCATCGACTTCGAAAGCTGGGCGCGCATGCGGGACTTTTTCGGTCTGTCGTTCGAGGAGGCCTGCGCGGTCTGGATCGGGGCCATCGACCGCCTTCTGCCACCGACGCCGGCGGATTCTTGACGCTCCGGCCGGCGGAGCGTAGGAAGGCGCGCTTCGTTGGGGGCGATCCACGATGGCGGCCGTAGCTCAGTTGGTTAGAGCGCCAGATTGTGATTCTGGATGTCGCCGGTTCAATTCCGGTCGGCCGCCCCAATCGCTCATGCACCATGGACACTAGAGCGCCGTCGCGGGATCTAGCGCCTTCCGACAATCTGGCTCTGCTGAATTGTTCGGAGATGGCGAGGGCCGACGCGGCCGCCATAGCCGGTGGCACCCCCGGAATCGATCTGATGGAGGCCGCCGGCCGGGCGGTGGCGGAAGCCGTCCTGGAACGTCATCTGCCGCGACCGGTCCTCGTACTATGCGGGCCCGGCAATAATGGCGGCGACGGCTTCGTGGCCGCGCGTTATCTCCATGCCGCTGGCTGGCCGGTTCGGGTGGCCTTGCTCGGTGACCGCGGCGCCCTCCGCGGTGACGCCGCCTGGGCCGCGCAAGGCTGGAATGGCCCGGCAGAAGTGCCGAGCCTCGACTTGCTCGACGGCCATCCGCTGGTCGTTGATGCGCTGTTCGGTGCCGGTCTCGGCCGGCCGATTGGCGGTATCGCCGGCGAACTGATTGACCGCATGAACGTCGAGGGCCTGCATGTGATTGCGGTCGACGTGCCTAGCGGCCTGCATGGCGACACCGGTGAGGTCATGGGACGCGCACCAATCGCCGAATGCACCGTCACCTTCTTCCGCGCCAAGCCCGGACACTACTCGATCGAAGGACTTCGACGCTGCGGCGTGCTCAGAGTGGCCGACATCGGAATTGACGCGTCAGTGCTGCAAACGATTTTGCCGCAACTCTGGCTGAACGCGCCTGGGCTGTGGCAGGAGAATTTTCGTCACCGGAATCGTGGGGTACACAAATACGCCCGCGGGCACCTGACGGTCCTGGGCGGAGCTATGGCCACGGGCGCGGCGAGGCTTGCCGCCCTGGCGGGACGTCGGGCCGGGGCAGGGCTGGTGACCATCGCGACGCCGAGGGCAGCGATGGCTATCTACCAGGCAGCCGAGCCGGGCAATCTGATCGCCGAAATCGAGGACGGCGCTGGTTTTGCGCGTCTGCTGGCCGACGAACGGCGGAACGCAATCCTTGTCGGCCCAGGCTCCGGCCTCAACGAGAGAACCCGAGGTGCAGTGGCCGCAGCATTGGCCACGGGCAGGCAGGTGGTGCTCGATGCCGACGCGATAACCGTATTCGCTGCAAATCCGGAGAGCCTGTTTGAAATGATCCACGGGCCGGTCCTGATGACCCCGCATGAAGGCGAGTTTCGTCGCCTTTTTCCCGACCTGTCGACCGTCCCGGGCAAGGTCGAGAGAGTTCGCCGAGCCGCCCGGCAAAGCGGCGCAACCATCCTGTTGAAGGGGCCGGATACCGTTGTTGCCGCACCGGACGGGCGGGCCGTAATCAACGTCCACGCGCCGCCGACGCTCGCGACGGCGGGGTCGGGGGACGTCCTTGCTGGACTCGCAGGGGGCCTGATCGCACAGGGCCTGTCGCCGCTTGCAGCCGGTACGGCGGCGGCCTGGCTCCATGGCGACTGTGCGTTCCGCTTCGAGAGGCCGGGATTGATCGCCGAGGATCTGATTGGCCGAATTCCGGACGCGCTTGCGGCCGTGAGTCCTGGCGAATTGGGCGGGCAAAAAGACCGCTGAATTGACCGCTTGCCGGGCGCGGGCTAAGAGGCCCGCGATTCGCCCTCGCGGCACGCCCCGATGGCGCGAGCAGATGTCGGGCGGGCGTGGTGAAATTGGTAGACACGCGAGATTTAGGTTCTCGTGCCGCAAGGCGTGGGGGTTCAAGTCCCTCCGCCCGCACCAGACGGAAGTGGAAGAGAGAAAATGCAAGTGACGGAACTTTCGGCCGAAGGGCTGAAGCGGCAATTCAAGATCATCGTTCCCGCCGGCGACCTGTCGGCCAAGGTCGACGAGCGCCTGGCCGAAATGGCCCAGACGGCGACGCTCCCCGGCTTCCGGCCAGGCAAGGTGCCGGTTGGCCTGCTGAAGAAACAGTACGGTCAGGCCCTCTATGGAGAAGCCTTGGAGCAGGCGGTGAATTCGAGCACCGCCAAGGCCATCGAGGACCGTGGACTGAAGCCCGCACTGCAGCCCCGCGTCGACCTCAAGCAACTCGAGGAAGGCAAGGACGTCGAATTCGAGGTCGCGATCGAGGTGCTGCCTGAGATCGGCAAGGTTGATTTTTCCGGCGTCGAACTCGAACGGCTGAAGGCTACCGTTCCCGACAAGGACGTCGACGACGCGATTGAGCGGATCGCCAAGGCGAACCGGGAGCAGAAGCCGGTCGATCCGGCGCGCCCGGCGCAGAAGGGCGATTCCATCAAGCTCGACTTCGTGGGTTCGGTCGACGGCAAGGAGTTTCCCGGCGGTGCAGCCACCGACTACTCGCTCGAAATCGGATCGGGCTCATTCATCCCCGGTTTCGAAGACCAGCTCACCGGCGCCGAAGTCGGCAAGACGGTCGACGTTAAGGTGACGTTCCCGGCCGACTACGGCGCGCCCGAACTCGCAGGCAAGGACGCCATCTTCAAGTGCGCGATCAAGGAGATCCACGAGTTCATCGACAAGCCCGCCGACGACGAACTGGCGAAGAAGAACAATTTCGAAAATCTCGAGGTGATGCGCAAAGCGGTCGCCGAGCGGATCGGCCAGGATTACAGTCAGATCTCACGGTCGATGATCAAGCGGCACTTGCTCGACAAGCTCGCCGACCTGCACAAGTTCCCGGTGCCCGAGGGGCTGGTCGAAGGCGAGTTCAACGCGATCTGGCAGCGCATCGAGGAAGCCAAGAAGAGCGGCCAGAAGCCTGAGGACGACGAAGAGAAGATGCGCAAGGAGTATCGTGAGATCGCGGAGCGCCGCGTTCGTCTCGGCCTGTTGCTGGCCGATGTTGGCCGGTCCAACAGCATCGATGTCACGCCCGAGGAACTCAACCAGGCGGTGATGCGCGAAGCCATGCGTTATCCCGGGCAAGAGCGCCAAGTCCTCGAATTCTATGGCAAGAACGCGGAATTGAAGGAGCAGCTTCGCGCGCCGATCTTCGAAGAGAAGACGGTCGACTTCATCCTCGAACTGGCCAAAGTCTCCGAGAAGTCGGTTACCCCTGAGGAACTGCTCAAGGCGGCTCGCGAGGCGGAAGAAGAGAAGCCGGCCGAGCCGGAGCCGTCCGCAGCGCCTTAGGCGCCCAATTGATCTGGAGCCGACGGCCTTGAAGATGGCCGCCGTCGCTGCCACTTTAAAACGACAGTCACCAAGGGGGCTACGCGATGATTCGCGACCGCGATCCGCTGGAAGTCTATAATAACTACTATGTGCCGATGGTCGTCGAGCAATCGGCGCGCGGTGAGCGCGGCTACGACATCTGGTCGAGGCTGCTCAAGGAACGGATCATCTTTCTGAACGGTCCGATCGAGGACAACGTCGCAGGCTTGGTCTGCGCACAGCTTCTCTATCTGGAATCAGAGAATCCTGCGAAAGACATCTCCTTCTATATCAACTCGCCGGGTGGCGTGGTGACGTCGGGGTTGGCCGTCTACGATACGATGCAATATGTGCGGCCCCAGATCTCAACCCTGGTGATGGGCCAAGCGGCGTCGGCCGGCTCGCTCCTGTTGATGGCGGGGCAAAAGGGCAAGCGCTTCTCGCTTCCCAATGCCCGCATCATGATCCACCAGCCCTCGGGCGGCGCCCAGGGCCAGGCGACGGACATCGAAATCCACGCCAAGGAGATCCTGTCGACCCGTGCGCGCCTGAACCAGATGTACGTCGACCATACGGGCCGGACGATCGAGGAGATCGAAAGGGCCATGGAACGCGACAAGTTCTTCTCGCCGCCTGAGGCCAAGGCCTTCGGGCTGATCGACGATGTGCTGGAAAAGCGGCCGACTCCGACCATCCAGGCGGCCGCCTCCTAGGTGCCGGCCGCGACCAATTGTTTCCGTTTTGGCCGCCGACACACCACATTTTGATGTTGTGGCCATACTACGGTCGCGTTTAACATAGTCTTGTGTGCGGGCTCGCAGTCGGCGGGCCCCCCAAGCGGAGGTGCGTTAACGACATGCCAGCCGCCAAATCCGGGGGCGATTCCCGCAATACCCTCTATTGCAGCTTCTGCGGCAAGAGCCAGCACGAGGTCCGGAAGCTTATTGCCGGGCCGACGGTGTTCATCTGCGATGAGTGCGTCGAACTCTGCATGGACATCATCCGTGAAGAGAACAAGACGACTTTGGTTAAGTCCAAGGACGGCGTTCCGTCTCCCAAGGAGATCCGCCAGATCCTCGATGACTATGTCATCGGCCAAGACCAAGCCAAGCGCATCCTCGCGGTTGCGGTGCACAATCACTACAAGCGGCTGAGCCACGGCGGCAAGGCGAACGACGTCGAAATCGCCAAGTCGAACATCATGCTGATCGGTCCGACCGGTTGCGGCAAGACTTTGCTCGCACAGACTTTGGCGCGGATGCTCGATGTGCCGTTCACCATGGCC
>JAUXST010000444.1 GCA_030679805.1 Reyranella sp.
CATGATGTCGAGGTAGATGTCGAGCGCCGAGAACCGCTCGCCCAGGAACCATGGGCTGCCGGCTTCGCCCTCGATCTGAAGCCACAGCTTCTGGGCATAGGCGTCGGTGGCGGCGCGGAACGGATCGCGCGCGGCATTGACTGAGACGAAGCGCGACGGATCGTCGGCATAGGTGAAGGTGGGATAGACATTGGCGACGATGAAGATCAGCCAGCGCAGGAACTTCGCGCGGTCCTTGGCGCCGGCCGCCGGCACGAGATCGTCGCGGCCGGTGATGTCGGCCAGCAGCAGCGTGATCGCCGCACTCTCGCTCATGATGCTGCCGTCGGGCATCACCAGCGTCGGCACCTGGGCCAGCGGGTTGACCTTCTCCAGCTTGAGGCGGGCGTCCGGCGACTTGAAGAGGTCGTCGACCGCTTCGTAGGTATAGGGCAGCCCGTACCAGACGAGCTGCGCCTCGACGATCGCCGAGCCCCAGCCGGGGCGGCCGTAGAGCTTGTAGCTCATCGCGTCACCGTCACGGCTTCTGCAGCGGCTGGATCAGGCTCGACGTGTCCCAGCGACCGCCGCCGCGCTCCTGGACGCGCTGATAGAACTGGTCGACCAGCGCGACCACCGGCATCTGCGCGCTCCAGCGCTTGCCCTCGGCCATGGCGATGCCGAGATCCTTGCGCATCCAGTCGACGGCAAAGCCGTAGTCGAACTTGCCGGCGATCATGTTCTGCCAGCGGTTCTCCATCTGCCAGCTCTGCGCCGCGCCCTTGGAGATGGCGGTCATCACCTTGTCCATGTCGAGGCCGGCGCGCTGGCCGAGGTTCAGCGCCTCGGCGAGGCCCTGCACGATTCCCGCGATGCACATCTGGTTCATCATCTTGGTGATCTGGCCCGAACCCGGCGGGCCGATCAAAGTCACCGCCTTGGAGAAGGCGTCGGCCACGGGCTTGGCCCTGTCGAATGGCGCCTGCTCGCCGCCGCACATCACGGTGAGCTGGCCGTTCTCGGCACCCGCCTGGCCGCCCGACACAGGCGCATCGATGAAGTCGACGCCGATCTTCTTCGCCGCTGCATGGAGTTCACGGGCGATGTCGGCCGAGGCCGTGGTGTTGTCGAACAGGATCGCGCCCTTCGCCACGCCGGCAAGGGCGCCGTCGTCGCCCAGCATCACCGCGCGCAGATGGTTGTCGTCGCCGACACAGGAGAACACGATCTCCTGGCCGGCCGCGGCCTCCTTCGGCGTCTTCGCGGCCTTGCCCTTGTGTTTCTGCGTCCACGCCTCGGCCTTGGCGAAGGTACGATTGTAGACGGTCACGTCGTGGCCCTTGGCGGCCAGGTGCCCCGCCATCGGAAAACCCATCACGCCCAGACCCAGAAATGCCACCTTGGCCATATTTCTCTCCCGCACTGTCGGTTTGCGGGCCGGATCATAGAGCCAAATCAGGCCGATGCCAGCAGCACCAGAACGGCAGCGATTCCGGTCAGCAGCGGCGGCAGGGCAAGCGGCCAAGCACGCCGGTAGAGCACCGCGTCGGACGCCGACAACGCGAGGATCGCGGCCCCCATCGAGACGCGGATCGGCGACAGCATGGTGAGGTTGGTGCAGACGCTGTTCTGGATGGCGGCGATCCAGGCCGGATCGACGGCGATGGCGCGGGCCAGCGCCGTCACCATCGGCATCAGCATGGCATTGGCGGCCGACCCGCCGCCCGTCAGGAAGCCGCCGACCGCCGCAAACAACGGCACGCTGGCGGCTGCATCGCGGCCGGCGACGGCGCGCAGCGCTTCCGCGATCGTCTGGGCCATGCCGGAGCCGACATAGAACTCGGCCATCACGACGAACAGGAGCGTGACGGCGCAGGACCGCCAGGCGCCCTTGCCGGTCTCGGCCAGGACCTTGCCGAGCGACGCGCGGGCCAGCCACACGACGATCACGCCGATCGACACCAGCCAGAAGCCCGGCGCGTAGAGCGGCGCGAAGGCGGGCTGGTTCTCGAACGGCCGCATCGCCCACAACGGCTTCAGGAAGTCGCGCAGCGGCGGCACCAGCCTCGTGGCGCAGAGGGCGAGGGTGAGCGCAACATAGGGCGCGTTGGCGTGCAGAGCCGACTTGAGCCGGGCCGCGTCGGGCCGCTCGTCGCGCCAGAAGCGCACGGCGAGCAGGAACGCCGTCGGCGCCGCGCCCGCGATCTCGACGTCGGTGTAGAGGTTGGCGAGCCAGACGAGACCGAGCAGCAGCGCCGTCCACAGCGCGTCGTCGAGCTTCTGCGTCGCCGTGGTGGCAAAGCCCGCCTCGCGCGCGAAGCGCCAGTAGAGCGCGAGGTACATTGCATGAATCGGGATCTGCAGCAGGGCCGACGACAGGCCGAGCTCGTTGGGCGTGAGGCCGGCCAGGGTGGCGCCCACCGTCGTGCCGGTGGCCAGCGCCCCCCACGGCACCAGCGACTGGCTGTAGAGGCCCAGCAGCAGTGCCGACATTCCGCCCAGTCCCAGCCGGCGTAGTGCTGCGAGCGCGATGATGTAGCCCACGCCAAAACCCGTCACCGATTCGGCGAAGGGCGCCAGCAGGAAGCAGACCGCCCACAGCCGCCGCGGATTGGCCTCGAGCGTGGCGCCGTTGGCGCCCGCGCCGCGCGCCTGCTGGCAGCGGTAGAAGAACATGCCGGCGGCGATGATGGCGATGACATGCCAGGAGAGCCAAAGCCCGGCCGAGGTCTCGCGCAGGAAGAGGCTGGCGAGCGCCGCGCCGCCCTGCTGCTGGGTGACGATGACGGCCGAGGCGGCGAGCGTCGCGGCCAGGCCCGCGAGGCCCGCGACCAGGGCGCTGGCGCGGCCCGAAGCCAGCAGGCCGAGCACGATCAGGAGGGGCAGGAGGGCGAGGGTGGTCGTCATGGCGGGCTTCTATAGCCTGCCGACGCTGTACATGCTTCGGTCGCGGCCGAAGGGCGCCCGGATAGAGCCCGAAACGCCATCTTGCGCCGCCGCCGGCTTTCCCCTAAACCCGCCGCCGTGCCCCGATAGCTCAGCTGGTAGAGCACGTCATTCGTAATGATGGGGTCGGCGGTTCGATTCCGTCTCGGGGCACCATCACCTCTACTCACCAAAACTCACCGATGCTCAAAGTGCCCGATAAACTGGGCACTTTTTGCGTTTCGGCTACTCACAGTGAGGAGGTAAGGCGCGCCACTTCTCAGAACATTGAGGGTACAATTGAGGGTACAGCTCTTTGACAGCAAAGGAGGCGTACCCTCAATGCTTACACAGTTCGCCATCACGAACGCCAAGCCGAAAGCGAAACCCTACAAGCTCGCCGACCAGGGCGGCTTGTATGCAAGCCAAGCATAACGGCAGCGTTCGTCTGCATTTTCCTGCTGCCGTTGGTGCGGCGTCCGTTCCGCGCGGGCAACACTGCGGCGGTACCCGATGTGTCGGCTTTTCCGGGGAGTCGCTACATATCAGGAGGTCGGTCTGCCGAGCCGAGCGCGTTGAACCGCAGAGGGCGTCCCCGTGGCACCAGATCGAATATCAGATGTATCCGCCAGTCATTTGAGCGGTTGAATGCTTCGTGAACGGCCTTGTTGTTGAAACACCAGAGTTCGCCTGGCTGGAATATGGCGGTCTCGCCACCGCTTTTCATCTCGCTTCCGCCGGGGCTTTGGATGACGAGGTGATAGCGGTCCCGAATTGCGTAGTATGCACCGTGATCGATGTGACGGAAGACGCGTCCCTGCGGCTTGAGCCGTACGATCATGGCCCGCGAAAGCTGCCCGCTCTCTTCCGCGGCAAATCGGTTCAGATACTCAGCAGTTCGAGAAAAGAGAGGCCAATTGTCCGTTTCGGCAATCTCTTGAGTATCGTCAAGTGCCAAGGATCGGTCGGCGGGTCGGACACCACGACGCAACGGGATGTTGTTGGTTTCGGCTTGAGCCTTCACGGTCTGCTGCCGGACTTGACTAACATACCAAAGGCTTCGGTTCGCCCGTATCTCGGCAAGGATTGGGGCGACGTCGATGGAAGTCGCGATGCGCCGAAATTGGGTCAGGCTTGCTGGATCAATCACAACTGCACTCTCCGAAGCAAGGAGACAGAATCAAACGGATCGGACCGGCTGCGAAGTTCATGGCGGCAGTGTTTCAATGTCGTAGCTGCCGTCCGGATTCTGCCGCAGTAAGTGAACGGTCCGGCCACGCAATGTCTCACGACGGACCTTGTCGAGCATTGGCCGGCTGGCGCCAAAGGGTGCGATTACGTCGACGATCCAGAGCCGGTTCCCGCTGGTCCATTCCGTTGGTTTGGGAAGCGCCCCCTCCTTGCTGAAGCGCCGCTCGGCGCCTTCGCTCAGGCGGGCCCAGGTCACCATACCGATGGGTTGCAGGCCGTGGAGAAAGACGCGCGCTTGATTGGCCAGAAGCGCCGGCAAGATCCGCGCTTCGGCGTCGGCCTGAGACAGATCCCGATACCCATCGGTAAACATAAGCAGCATTGCCGCCGCGCCCAGCAGCCGGCGGCTCGGCATGGCGGCGAAGGGGCGGGAGACCGGCTGGCCGGTCGGCTCATTGATCCGAAAATAGACACCCTCGGCGCGCGCACCATCGATCACTGCCGCGGCAAACGGCAATGCCTTTGTGCGTGGCGCGGTGGTTGCCGGCGGTGCAGCCGACGGGACTCGCGGCCCGACCGTGTCGAACTGGAATGCGAACAGGCGGTTGCCGAAAGCCGGGACAACGAGAATGGAGCCGTCTGCGACGAGTATAGGGGGATTCAAGATGCGATCGGGCAGCTGGAGGACGTCTCGAATCGAGAGCGTGACCGGATCGATCCCGAACAACTTCCCGCCCGTGGTGCCGACATAGACGATGCCGTCGAGCAATGTGGGCGTGGCGAAGATCCTGGCACCAAGCGAGAACGTCTTGATGACGCTGCCGTCGATAAGGTCGACGACGTACAGGGTCTTGTCCTGCGAACCAATATATGCCGCCTCACCGACAATGAGCGGCGTGGAATAGACCGGTCCACCGGTCTTTACCACGGAGAGAGGTTGGCCGGTTGCAGCGGCCACGACATGGACGCTGTGGTCAAAGGAGCCGACCACGACGACTCCGAGCCTATCGGAAACGGCTGGAGCGGCCTTCAGCGCATTGTCTGTCCGATATTGCCACCGCAGGTCGCCCGTCAGCGTATCCAGGCACAGCAGCTCTCCACCATTGGTACCGATAAAGACCTGGCCTTGATCGGGTGACAGCGTCGGCGAACAATGGATGAATTCTGGAACGTGATGTTCCCAGACCTTGGCGCCCGTTGCCAGATCGAGGGCGGCAACGCTTCCCTTAGCAGCGGGCGTCGCGTGCTCCAATCCGACAAGGACCAGACCATGACGGTGGGCGATGATTGGCGATGAGCCGACCCACTCAGCCACATCTGCCCGCCAGACTTCATGGCCGGAAGCGGTGTCGAGGCAGTAGACGCTGCCATTGTAAGCGCCGAAGACGACGCGGTCGGCGCTGAGCGCCGGTGACGACCAGATACCCTTGCGGGACGTCGCCTCGGCGCGAAAGCTCCAAGCCTCCGTACCCGTTCTCGCATCGAGTGCCCGTAGTTCGCCGCCGTCGGTGCCGACATAGATCTTCTGGCCATCGTATGCTGGTGATGATCGGGGTGCGACGATGAAATGGTTCGCGTCCAAGGCGGCGCTCGACCAGAGTGGCTCGAAATGATGCGCCGGTATGCGGGGCGGATTGGCCGCGCCCGGCATGCCGAACCGGGCGGCATCGAGCAACGCCTCGACCTCGATTCCATGTCGCGCCCGCCATTTCTTCGACGCCGGGGCCTGGAAATCGACAACGACGAAAACTCGGGCGAGGCGCTTGCCGCGATCGGCCACGACGACCCGAACCTTCTCCAGGCTCTCCGAGCTATTGGTCAGATCGTCCACGGCGATGACGGGATCGTCGGTAATGTCACCCTCGACATCCAGCGCCAGGCCGCTTGTCTTGCGTTCCTTGCGGACGATAAACGCATTCAGGGAAATTCCGCGTTGCTCGCCTTCCAGGACGATGGCCGAAAGGAGTGGAATACAGGCTGATTCCAGGCCACCGATCTGAAATGGCAGCGCTCCGGCAAAGCGCTCCCAGAACAATTGCGCGATGTAGGACAGGGCACGCCCATTGAGCAGAACGGGTCGCAGATCAACTAACCAAGTCTGCTCCCGTCCATTTGGAGAAACGATGCGCTGCTGGGCGGACGTTACGATGCTGCGTCGGCGGATGAAGGCCTCGAGGAAGGCGAGACGGTCATCGGCCGGGGCGACAAGGGACGGCGATGCCGATTGTGGAGCAGTCATGACAGCCCATTCTGCGGCGGCTCTATCCCGGATACCAGCCTGAGTTGTTGCAAGAGAGCGGTCACACGCCCCAGGCCGATTTCTAAGAACTTCCTACGTTCGGGAGTTCATTCCGCCTCTCAACGTAAATTCGCATCCGACGTGTACGATGTTTTCATTCTAGATATGCGTGTAGTGTATTTGCTGCCTCACGCGAGCTCCCGGTAGTGTCGATTTGGGGAAGAGGGAGCGCCATCTCAGATGGCTGATGGGGAGACAGCTACGCAATCGGTGCCGCTCGACAGCGGCCTCTTGGCGTTTGTCTCCCTTCTGCGCTTTCTTGGCCAGCCTGCCGACGCGGCGCAACTCCGGCATCAGTTCGCTCCGGACGGCGAGAGTTTCACCGTCGATCACATCCTGCGCGCCGCCAAGAGGCTGGGCGTCAAGGCACGGCGCGAGCGCACCAAGCCGGAGCGGCTGGAGAAGGCTGCCCTGCCGGCCATCGCGCTGCTCAATGACGGTTCCTTTACACTTCTGGCACGTGCTGCCCCTGACCGCGTCCTGCTGCAACCGCCGGGATCGGGCGCGACGTCGACTGTCGTGGTGGCTCTGGCCGCCGGCACGGCCGTGGGCGTGGGCTCCGATACTCTGGCAGGCTTCGAGAACATCGTCGGCGGAACGGGCGGCGATCAGCTGTCGGGTACCGACGGCGTCAATATTGTCAGCGGTGGGACGGGTAACGACCAGTTGAACGGCAGCGGTGGCAACGACGAGCTGTATGGTGAAGCCGGCGACGATGTACTGAACGGCGGAGCGGACAACGACATACTGGATGGCGGCAATGGCACCGACATGCTCGTCGGTGGCGCCGGCGACGACGTTCTGCTGGGTGGCGACGGCAACGATACGGTCATCGGCGGAGTTGGCGACGATACGCTGGATGGCGGGGAGGGCATGGACACCGCCGACTACAGCGCGGTCACTGTCGGTATCACGGCCGACCTGGAAGCGGGAACGGCGACGGGCGATGGCAGCGATGCGCTGCGGCATATCGAGATCGTGATTGGCGGTTCCGGCGATGACACCCTGAAGGCCGGAGTTAGCGGCAACACGTTGAACGGCGGAGCCGGTAACGACACGCTTACCGGCGGCGACGGCAACGACGTGTTGACTGGCGGTGCAGGTAACGACGCGCTGGATGGTGGAGCCGGGACGGACACGGCGGACTACAGTGCCATTGGCACTGCAGTGACGGTAAATCTCACGAGCGGGACGGCGACGGGTGACGGCACGGACACGCTGATTGGCATCGAGAATGTGATCGGCGGCTCGGGCAACGACACGCTGACGGGAAGTTCGGCGGCCAATGTCCTTTCAGGTGGTGTGGGCGACGACACGCTGAACGGTGGTTCGGGCGTTGATGCCGCGGACTACAGCGCGTCGACGGCGGCCCTTCACGTCGATCTGACGATCACGACCGGCCAGGTGACGGGTGAGGGTGCGGATACGCTGATCGGGATCGAGCGGGTCACCGGTGGCTCGGGCAACGACGTGCTGATTGGCAACAGCGGCACCAATATCCTCAAGGGTGGGGCTGGCGACGACACCCTGACTGGTGGTGCCGGCACGGACACGTTGGACGGAGGTGCCGGGACGGATGCGGCGGACTACAGTGCGGTAACGGCAACGACGCAGTCCAGGCGTCGGCGACTGATGGATCCGATACCGTCTCATTCTTGTCCGGCGTTGCTTACGATCAACTCTGGTTCACGCACTCGAACAATGACCTTGTCGTGTCAGTGATCGGGCAGGGCCAGAACGTAACAATCGCCAATTGGTATGCATCGACCGACAACCGTGTAGGCCAGATCGTGGCAGGCGATGGATACGCTGTCGGTGCTGCAGGGGCTGAGCAGTTGGTTCAGGCAATGGCATCGTTCACGCCTCCAGCAGCTGGTCAGACGACGTTGCCGTCTAGTCTCGCGAGCAGTTTGGCGCCCGCACTCGCTGCCAACTGGCAACACACTTAGACGCGCCGACCTAAGAAGAAAAAACCCAACGATGTAGGCAAAACGATGAAATCGCTAATCAAATCCCTGGTCGTTGGCTTGTTCGCGTGGATTGTTTCCTCTCCAGGCGGTGCTCAATCGGTGGGCCCACAAGACGAGGAGCGGAATGTCGATCGTGAGCAGGTGTGGCGAATCCCGGCGGCGGGTGGAGCCCCATTGATGCTTGCCACGGTGATGCGTCCACGGGGGGAGGCAAGGTCGCCGCTGGTAGTCATCAATCACGGGTCACCCGCCGATAACTCGGTGCGACCGCGCATGGACAGGCCACGCTACTCGATACTTTCCTCATGGTTCGTTTCTCGCGGTTATGTCGTCGTGCTGCCTATGCGTCGCGGCTACGGCGCCACCGGTGGCACGTGGGCGGAGAACTACGGCTCGTGCGAGAATCCCGACTATGCTGGTGCTGGATTGCAGACTGCGTCGGATATCAAGGCTGCAATTGACTACATGCGCGCGCAGCCATTCGTAAAGGCTGATCGAACAATTGTCGTCGGTCAGTCGGCGGGCGGCTGGGGAACTGTAGCGCTGTCTAGTCTCAATCCTTCCGGCGTATCGGGCATGATCAATTTTGCCGGTGGGCGCGGTGGTCATCAGAAACTGAAAGGTGGTGGGGTCGGCAATTGCGCGTCCAATGCCTTGATAAGTGCTGCGGCTAGATATGGAGCGACAGCTCGCGTCCCCATGCTCTGGATTTACGCTGCGAATGACAGTTTTTTTGAGCCCAATCTCGTGCGCCGAATGGCGGAAGCCTACAACGGCGCTGGCGGCCGTGCGACTTATCAGGCTGTAGGTCCGAATGGGAACGATGGACACAATCTAGCCAGCAGCAGCAAGGGTTCTTCTGTTTGGTCGCCGTTGGTCGAAGGGTTCCTTTCTGGTCTTTGATGAGTATCGCCGAACAAGTTCCTGGCGGTTGAAACCCTGCTTCGATGAAAAATTTCAGATTGCTTAGAGAAAATGTGAGGTTGGACGACATTCGCAACGAACTGCGAATTTCGGATCTTTAGGTCGATCAGGATATGTTACCTGGGCGGCCGGCAACATATTCAGGTACGTCTCGTATTCAGCTGCGAACGAACCAGAAAGTATCTGGGAAGCACTATAGAGACGTACAAGAAGCGCGTGATTTGGACAAAAGGGCATCGCACAAATGAAGATTTGGAGCTATTTCTCGTAACCAGGACCCGAACTACTGTCGCGTTCCTTAATGTGGGTATGGATGCGGGTACGCTACAAGCTGTCGCAGATGATTTGCTAAGTGTTTCAAGCACTTGCCCGCTCAGTTCGATTCCGTCTCGGGCACCACCTGCTTTGCAGCGCTTGCAAGTGATTGCCAGTGGTTTTCAGACCGCAGATTGACGCCGACCGACCCTGCCGCTTCCGCCGAGGGCTGATGGACGATAGCTCGCTTCTCGGGGCCGATCTGCTCAGCTGGCGAGAATGCCTTCGACGATCTCCTGTACGTTGAGGGCGTCCGCCAGCGTCGCGAGGTGATGCGGCTCGCCACGGGCGAGTTTTGCCACGCCTTCGAGCTGGCGCTTCAGGGCCA
>JAUXST010000449.1 GCA_030679805.1 Reyranella sp.
AATGATGGCTGTTCGGCTGATCGAGTTGCATCGCGTATTGAAGCCGACGGGATCGCTCTATCTGCACTGTGACCAGACCGCGAGCCATTACCTGAAAATTATTCTCGATGGGGTATTCGGTCCGCTCAACTACAGGAACGAGATTGTCTGGAAGCGGTCGAATCCGAAGAGCCTTGGATCAGTCAATTTTCCCACTTGCACCGACACGATCTTACGCTACTCGAAATCCGGCAAAGTGACGTTTCATTTGCCATATGAAGCACACGACCCCGATTATGTTGAGAGCGCGTACAAGTACGAAGACGACGGGGGCGTCTACCGCCTTCTGCCGTTGCTTAACCCCAATGATAATCGTCCGAATCTGACTTATGAATTTCTAGGAGTTCATCGCGTGTGGCGCTGGACGCGCGAGCGCATGGAAAAGGGTTACAAGGACGGCCTTGTTGTACAGCTCAAGCCCGGTGCGGTGCCGCAATACAAGAAATACCTAAAGGATTCGAAGGGCCGGACGGTCACGAATTGCTGGACGGACATACCTCAAGCGGCGGGCAAAGAGTCGCTTGGCTACCCCACGCAGAAACCCGTGGCGCTTTTGGAGCGGATCATCGCCGCATCGTCCAATGTCGACGATATCGTGCTCGATCCATTTTGCGGCTGCGGCACAACGGTACACGCCGCGCAAAAACTTGGGCGCCAGTGGATTGGCATTGATGTGACTCACCTCGCCGTCGCGTTAGTGGAGCGTCGGCTTAAGGAAGCCTTCCCCGGCATCGTCTTTGATGTGCATGGCGTTCCCAAGGATCATGCCGGCGCGCGCGATCTTGCCGAGCGCGACAAACACGAATTTCAGAAATGGATTACCGCAACTATCGGAGCGCAGCCCTACAAGAGCGGCAAGAAGGGCATGGATCGCGGAATCGATGGCTATCTGCATTTCCGCGACGGCGATAATAAGCCTCAGTTCGCCATCGTGTCCGTCAAGGGCGGCGGCATCAAATCGGGCGACGTGCGCGACCTGAAGGGCACCATGGACCGCGAGAAAGCCGCCATGGGGCTTTTCCTGACCTTGAACGAGCCGACGCGCGAGATGGTCAAGGAGGCGGCCTCGGCGGGCATGTACGAAACGGGCGGCCAGAAGATGCCCCGTCTGCAAATTCTGACGGCGGCGGACATTCTGGAAGGGAAGCGGCCCCAGGCACCCTTCGGCCACACCGAGGGCTTCAAGAAGGCCGCGAAGGAAGACGCCACCAAGCAGGACCGGCTACTTTAAACGGCTGAATTTCAAACTGAGGCAGTGCCCGATTCTGCCTCGACTCTTGGCTTTCTTGAGATAGTTTCACGGTTGGGGAAGATTGTTTTGGCCCTTGGGTGGGGGCCGGTTTTTGGGGACGTTGCATTGCGTCGCGGTCGCCCGCGATTTGGCAAAGCGACGGCGGGGGAAACGATGACCAATACGATCGTTTCGTCGGGCCAGACCAGCAGTGGTTTGACGCTCAACAGCGGTGACTTCCTGACCGTTCTCGCCGGCGGCACGGCAATCGCCACGGACGTCAACAGCGGCACCGATAACGTGTTGGGAACCGTGAGTGGCACGGTCGTTCACGCGGGACAGGAGTTCGTCTCCTCCGGCGGCCGGGCGAGCGGAACGGTGGTTTCCTTCGGCGGTGCCCAGATCCTTCTTTCCGGGGGCCTGACGACCGGGACAGTGATCTCCGGCGGCTTCCAGGGCGTGAGCGGCGGCGTCGCGAGTGGCACGATCGTATCGTCCGGCGGCGTGGCCGTTTCCTCCGGCGGCACGACGGTCGGAACGCTGGTGTTGGGTGGCGGCGAAACCGTTAGTTCCGGGGGCTTTGCAGGCGGCACCATCCTGTCCAATGGTTCGCTGGACGTCTCGTCGGGCGGCTCGGCGAGCGGCACGATCATCCGCAACGGCGGCTTCTCGCCCATATCGAGTGGCGGCATCGCCAGCAACACCGTCATTTCAAGCGGCGGCACGGAGAGCGTGAATTCCGGCGGCGTGGCGATCGGCACAGTGGCGTCGAATGGCGGCGCGCAGGCCGTGAATGGCGGCACGACGATCGGCACGGTCGCCCTCAGCGGCGGCAACGTGTTTGTCAACACGGGAAGAGCAAGCGGTACCGTTCTCGCTGGCGGAAACCAGAACGTCAACTCGGGCGCCACGGCGAGCGGCACGATCATTTCGAACTTCTCCAACGAGTTCGTGGGCTCTGGAGGCATCACCACCGGCTCGATCGTTTCCAGCGGTGGCTTCGAACAGGTTTTCTCGGGCGGCCTCGCCAGCGCGGCAATCCTCTTGAACAGTGGCCGGGAGTTCGTGAATTCCGGCGGCGTCGCCAGCGGCACGATCATTTCCAGTGGCGGTATGGAGGTCGTGAGTTTTGGTGGCATAGCCAGTGGTGCGACCATCTCCAGTGGCGGCATTCTCCGGCTCATTGGCGGCGCGACGCTGGCCGGGCCGTTGACGATCGTCTCGGGCGGCCAGCTCCAGTTCACCCAGGGCTATTTCCTCACCGTATCATCGGGTCAGACCAGCACCGGCCTCGCGACGTTCCTCGGTGGGCAAATAAACGTCTCCTCCGGCGGCAAGATCGTCGGCGCTGTTGGCTCCAACGGCGGCACCGACACGATTCTGGCCGGCGGCATCGCGAGCGGGACGGTCCTCTCCGGCGGCATCGAGGTCGTCTCGTCCGGTGGCCTGGCGAGCGGTACGACCGTTATGTCCTTCGGCAATCTGAATGTCCGGTCCGGCGGCGTGGCGAGTGGATCGATCGTCTCAGCCGGCAATGTACAAGTCGTCGGCGGCACGACCTTTGGTGATCTCCTAGTCGGCGCTACCAGCACCACTCAAGGCTTCGAGTTCGTATCGAGTGGTGGCGTGGCTTCAGGGGCCACCGTATCCAACACCGGTGTCCTGATCGTCAACTCGGGCGGTTTGGCCGTCAACACCGTCGTGAACAGTACTCTTGGCACGCCCTGGACCGGCAGCGGATCACTGATCATTTCCTCGGGCGGCGTCGCGAGCGGCGTGGTCGTGAACAGCGGCGGAGCCGTGGTCGTTCGCGCCGGCGTGCAAAGCGGCGCCGTGGTCAGTGCCGGCGGCTTTGTGTTCGTCGCGAACAATTCCTCGTCCGGCACGACGATTGGTGACGTTCTGATCGGCAGCGGGGCGATCACGGCCCGTGAATTCGTTTCCCGCGGCGGCATCGCCTCAGGCACGACGGTGTCCAGCGCGGGCATGCTGTTCGTTTCCTCGGGCGGCTTTGCCATCAGCTCCGTCGTTCTGAGCGGCGGCTCGGCGCTCATCTCCTCGGGCGGCACGGGCAGCGGTATCGTCGTGCAAAGCGGCGGCGCGTTGGAACTGTTCGGCGCTGGCAGCGGCGCTGCCGTGCTGATTGGGGCGACATTCGCCTCCGGCAGCATCCTGCAGATCGGCTCCGGCTACACCCTGAACGTCAGCTCGGGCCAGACGAGCAGCGGCGTCAACGTGTTCTCTTCCGGCACGCTCGCCGTGCAGTCCGGCGGCACCACGGTCGGGGCCGTGGTCGTGAGCAGCGGTACCGAGATCGTCTCCTCGGGCGGCGTCGCCAGCAACACCACCGTGACCGGCCAGGGCGCATTGGTCCTGATGGGCGGCGCGGTGCTGAGTGGCACCACGACCATCCTGCCGAGCGGCAACCTCATCCTCAGTTCCGGCTATGCCCTGAACGTCGCCTCGGGCCAGACCAGCGGCGGTGTCGTGGTCCGCAGCGGCGCCGCGGTGAACGTCCAGTCCGGCGGCCTCGGCAGTGCCCTCGCCGTTTCCAGCGGTGGTATTGCGGTCGTGTCCAGCGGCGGCGTCGTCAGCAACTCCACCGTGTCGAGCGGCGGCGAGCTGGACATCCAATCCGGCGCCAGGGTCAGCGGTGTCACCGTCGCCAACGGCGGCCTCGAAGTCGTATTCAGCGGCGGCACGGCCAACGGCATTACCGTGTCGAGCGGCGGCACCATTGAAACCCGGGGCAGCCTCGTCACCGGCAGTTCCACGAGTGGCATCAATATCCTCTCGGGCGGTATGGGACTGATCGGCTCCGGTGCGGTGGCCAGCGGGCTCAGCACGCAGAATGGGGTCATCCTCAAGGTCGGTTCGGGTGGCACTTCCATCAGTGGCACGCAATCCAATGCCGGTGTCTCCATCGTCCTGTCGGGTGGCGTGGCGAGCGGCAACACGGCGGCGAGTGGTGGCACGTTCATCACCTCGGCCGGGGGCTCGAGCCTCAATGCGATCATCGGCCTCGGTGGCAGTGGAATCGTCGCAGGCGGCACCGACATCAGCGGCACGATTCAGTCCGGCGGCCTCGAGATCGTCTCCTCTGGCGGCGTCGCGAGCGGCATCACCGTGGCGAGCGGCGGCACGTTGCAGTTGCAGGGCGGTGCAAGCCTGGTGGGTGCGACAGTCTTCGCCACCGGCGCCACGCTTGCCGTCGGACCGGGCTATACCCTGGTCATTTCCGCTGGCCAGACCAGCGGCGGCGTCGTCGTTCTGTCCGGTGGCATGGAGATCATCTCCTCCGGCGGCACCGCGGATGGCCTCACGGTCTCCAGCGGCGGCACGTTCGAATTCTTCGGTGGAGCCACCTTCGTCCAGTCGAATACGCAGCTCCTGCCAGGAGCGATCGCGATGATCGGTTCCGGGGCGGTCGCCAGCGGCGTCAGTGTCGACAGCGGGCTGATTGCGCAAGCTGCCTCCGGCGGCCTCGCCCTCAGCACCACGGTGACCGACACCGGCGTGTTGATGATCCTGTCGGGTGGCGCGGCGAGCGGGAACGTTGTGTCGAACGGCGGCACGATGATCGTCTCCTCGGGCGGGCAAGGCCTTAACGAGACGATCGGCGCCGGCGGCGCCGGCTTTGTCTTGGGCGGCGGCGTCGAGATCGGCGCGACCGTTCAATCCGGTGGATTCTTCTTCGTTTCCTCAGGCGGCGTAGCCAGCTCCTCGGTCATCGGCAGCGGCGGCCACGAGATCGTCTCGTCGGGCGGTACCGTGAGCGGCGTCACGGTGTCGAGTGGCGGCGCCCTGGAACTGCTGGGCGGTGCTACCCTGACCGGCCCGGTGACCTTCGCGTCCGGCGGAATGCTGGAAATCGGGTCGGCCTATACGCTGGTTGTTTCGTCGGGCCAGACCAGCGGCGGTCTGATCGTTCTGCAGGGCGGCATGGTGATCGCGTCGGCCGGCGCTTCGGTCACCGGCATGACGGTCAACAGCGGCGGCACCTTCGAGTTTTTCAACGGCGCGTCCTTCGCCAACACCCAGTTCGCCTCGGGCGGCGTTGTCCAGGTCGGTTCGGGAGCGGTCGCCAGCGGCGTCTCCATCAACAATGGCCTCATCGCCAAAGTGGCTTCGGGCGGCCTCGCCCTCAGCGCCACGGTGACCAGTGCCGGCGCCGCCATGATCCTGTCGGGCGGTGTGGGCAGCGGAAACGTCGTGTCGAGCGGCGGCACGATGTTCGTCTCCTCCGGGGGCTCGAATTTCAGCGGCATCGTCGGATCCGGTGGTGTCGCTTTCCTGGCGGGCGTCGATATCAGCGGTACCGTTCAGTCCGGCGGCTACGAGATCGTCGCTTCGGGCGGCGTTGTCAGCGGTATCACGGTGTCGAGCGGCGGCACGCTGGAGCTGCGGGGCGGCGGAATCCCGACCGGCACGGCGACTTTCGCGTCTGGTGCCATTCTGGCGGTCGGGTCGGGCTACACCCTGAATATTTCGTCGGGTCAGACCAGCGGCGGGCTGGTCGCCATGTCCGGCGGCATGGTGGTGGCGTCGGGCGGCGCCTCGGTCAGCGGCTTGACGGTCGATAGCGGCGGTACCTTCAAGTATTTCAGCGGCGCGTCCTTCACCGACATCGGTTTCGTCTCGGGCGGCATCATCGAGGTCGGTTCGGGAGCCGTCGCCAGCGGCGAGTCGGTCATGAACGGCATGATCGCCAAAGTGGCTTCGGGCGGCACAGCGATCGGCAACACGGCGACCGGCACCGGCGTCATGATTGCTTTGTCGGGCGGCTTGGCCAGCGGAAACATTGTTTCGAGCGGCGGTACCGAGATCGTCATGGCGGGCGGCTCGAGCCTCAATGCAGTCATCGGACCGGGCGGCAGCAGCATCGATTCGGGCGGCATCTGCATCAGCGGCACGGTACAATCAGGCGGACTCGCGATCATCTCATCAGGCGGTGTTGCGAGCGCCCTTACGGTATCGAGCGGCGGTACGCTGGAGTTGGACGGTGGCGCCGCTCTGGCAGGTCCGCTGACCTTTACCTCTGGCGCCACCCTGAACGTCGGGTCTGGCTACACGCTGGTCGTTTCGTCGGGCCAGAGCAGCGCCGGTGTCGTCGTCCTCTCGGGCGGCCTCGAGATCCTCTCGTCCGGTTCCAACATCGGCAGCGGTAGCGTCGTGGTTTCCAGCGGCGGCACGCTGCAGGTTCGGGGCGGTACAACTTTCCGCGGCTCGATGGTGGTCTCGTCCGGCGGCATCCTGCAGGTTGCTGCGGGCAACCACATTGTTTCTTCGGGTCAGACGAGCGCAGGTATCGTACTTCTGAGCGGCGGCGGCTTGTTCGTCTCGTCGGGCGGCACGGTCATCTCGACCGTGGCGTCGAGTGGCGGTCAGGTGACCATCTCCGCCGGCGGTACGGCAAGCGGGACGGTTCTCTCCAGCGGCAGCTTCGGCGAAATCGTCTCGGCCGGTGGCACGGCGATCGGCACGCGGGTTTCCGCCGGCACCAACCAGTTCATTGCCTTCGGCGGCGTGGCGTCGAACACGACGGCGTTCGGCGGCGTATCCATTGTCAACGGCGGCAGCGCCACCGGGATAACTGTCAACAGCGGCGGTTTCCTCAACGTCTCTTCCGGCGCCATCGAGACGAGCGGCACCATCAACGGCGGTGCCAACGTGTTCGTTTCTGCCGGCGGCAGGACCATCGGCGACAGGATCATCGGCAACGGCACTACCCTGCGCGCATTCGAACTCGTGTCCAGCGGCGGCGTGGCCTCGGGCGCGGTCGTGTCCAACACCGGTTTGCTCCTCGTCTCCTCGGGTGGCGTGGCGATCGGCACCACCGTTCTTTTCACGACCGGCTTCGGCGGCTTCCAGAACGGCGCCTTGCTCGTCTCGGCCGGCGGCATCGCCAGCAGTTCGACCGTGCTCAGCAGCGGCATCATGGAAGTCCGCTCTGGCGGCGTCGGCTTTAACACGACGGTTTCCGGCGGCGGCATCCTCACCGTCGGCAACGTCTCGGCGGGTGGATTGACGGTCGGCGACATGCTGATAGGCGCCGGTGCCGGCATGTCGGCGCGCTTGATCGTCTCCAGCGGCGGTATCGCCTCGGCCACGGTCCTGTCCAACACCGCTCTGCTCATCGTCTCGTCGGGCGGTCTCGCCCTCAGCGCCGTCGTCATGAGCACCGACGTCGGTGCGCCCGGCAGCAACGGCGCGCTGATCGTCTCGTCCGGCGGTCTGGCGAGTGCCGCGACGGTCAACAGCGGCGGCTTCGAAGTCGTTTCCTCGGGCGGCATGGCGAGTGCGTCCATCATCAACAGCCGTGGCGGCATGATCGTCCGCGGCGGCATCGACAGCAGCTCGCTCGTCTCGGCAGGCGGCAGCGCGGTCGTCTCGGCGGGCGTCGAACTCGGCGGCACGTTCCTCAACGGCGCCATTCTGATCGTCTCCTCGGGAGGCGTGATCAGCAACAACACGATGACCAGCGGCTCCACCCTGAAGCTGTTCGGTGGCGCCATCATCAGCGGCGCCAATCCCGTGGTCGCCGGCGAGACGCTCGAGATCGCTTCGGGCTACACGATCAGTGGTTTCAGCGTCGGCAGCGGCGTCATCCTGGCGATCGACTCCAGCGGCACGACCACCGACACGACGATCAGCAGCGGCGGCGTCGCGTACGTTTCCTCCGGCGGCACGGCGAGCGGAACGACCATCAACAGCAACGGTTATGCGCATATCTTCGGCGGCGTGGCGATCGGCGCGACGGTGGCGGGCGGCGGCCAATACGTCTACTCCGGCGGCACGGCAAGCGGCACGATGGTGCTGGGCGGCGGCACTGAATACGTTTCCTTCGGCGGCGTGGCGAGCGGAACGATCGTCGATGCCGCCATCAGCGGCCTGGCCGGCGCCGAGCTCGTGTGGGGCGTGGCGATTGACACGACGCTGCGGCAACACGCCCACGAGATCGTGTACGCCGGTGGCGCGGCGCGCGGCACGACCATCAGCAGCGGTGGCGTCTTAGATCTCTGGCTCGGCACGGCGAGCGGGACGATTGTCAGCAACGGCGGCATTGAGTACGTCTCCGCCGGCGGCACGGCAAGTGGGACGACCGTCAGAAGTGGGGGCCTCGAGATCGTTTCCTCGGGCGGCGTCGCGAGCGGCACGATCATCGGCAATGGTGGCATCGAGATGGTCTTCTCGAGCGGTGTCGCCAGCGGCACGATCATCAGCAGCGGCGGCACGGAAATCCTGTCTGGCGGCGTCGGCATCGGCGAGACGATCCAGGGCGGCGGCCTCGAGATGGTGTCGTCCGGTGGCGTGGCGAGCGCCACGGCCGTGGGCAGCGGCGGCGTGATGCAGGTCTTCGCCGGCGGCGCGGCGAGCAGTGCGACCGTCTCCGCGGGCGGCCTTGAGTATGTGTTCTCGGGCGGCGCCGACGTCGCCGCGACGATCCTGGGCGAGCGCCAGGTATGGGCTGGCGGGACGGCGAGTGGCGGGCAGATCGGAGCCGGCGGTCTCGAGTATGTCTATGGCGTGGTGAGTGGCACTGCGGTCGGCAGCGGCGGCACCGAGTCCGTGCAGTTGGGTGGCATAGCCCGAGTTGCGACCGTGAGCAGCGGCGGCGTGCTGCAGGTTGGCGGCGCGGCGAGCAGTGCGACGATCTCCGCGGGCGGCCTCGAGTATGTGTTCTCGGGTGGCACCGACGTCGCCGCGACGATCCTGGGTCAGCGCCAGGTATGGGCCGGCGGTTCGGCGAGCGGCGGGACGATCGGCGCCGGCGGTGTCGAGTACGTCTATGGAACGGTGAGGGGTGCCACGATCGCCGGGGGCGGCACGCAGTATCTCGATCTGGGCGGCGTTGCGAGCGGCACGGCCATCAAGGATGGCGGCGGGCAGTTCATCTTCGGCAATGCCTCGGGCGTGGCCACGACCGTCTCCAGCGGCGGCAACCAGTTCGTCTATTCCGGCGGCGCGACCGTTGGAACGATCCTGCAGACGCAGGCGTGGGAGAGCGTGTGGGGTGGCGGAACGGCCAGCGGCACGGTCGTGTCGGGCGGCTACCTCAGCGTCTATTCCGGCGGCGTGACCTCGAACGCGGTCATCGGGAGCGCGGGCTGGGAGTTCGCCTGGAGCGGCGGCACGGCCAGCGGCACCGTGGTGTCGAGTGGCGGCTATCTAGATGTCTATTCCGGTGGCTCCTCGGTGAATGCCACGTTGCTGGCTGGCGCCTGGGACTTCATCTGGGGCAGCGGCACGACGGCGACGGGCACGGTGGTGTCGAGCGGCGGCTACGAGGACGTCTATTCGGGTGGTGCCGCCATCGGCGCCACGGTGAAGAACGGCGGCTGGCAGTTCGTGTGGGGCGAGGGCACGACGGCCAGCGGGACGGTGGTGTCGAGCGGCGGCTATCTCGATGTCTATTCAGGCGGGGCGGCCAGCGGGACGGTGGTGCGGGACGGCGGCTGGGAGCTGGCCTGGACGGGCGGCAGCGTGAGCGGCGCCACGGTGTCGTCGGGCGGCATCGAGTTCGTGTGGAGCGGAGGCTCGGCCGCCAACACCGTCGTGTCGAGCGGCGGCGTCCTGGACGCTTACGGCAACACGACGGGCACGGTGGTCCACAACGGCGGGTTGGAGTTCGTGTTCTCCGGGGGCGTGGCCAGCGGCACGACCGTCAACTCGGGCGGCAACCTCGATGTCTTCGCCAGTGGCGTGGCCCGTGGCGCCATGACCAACAACGGCGGCTGGAGCTATGTCTGGTCGGGCGGGCTCGACAGCGCCGGCACGGTCGGCTCGGGCGGCTACGAGGATATCCTGGCGGGCGGCACCGCCCTGGGCATGACGGTGGCGAGCGGCGGCAACCAGTACGTCTACGGCAGTGCCGGCGGCACGGTCGTGAACAACGGCTTCCAGCACGTGTTTGCGGGCGGTGTCGCCAGCGGCACGGAGGTGATCAACGGCGGCTGGGGCTATGTCTGGGCGGGCGGCGTGGCCAGCAACACGACGGTCAAGGCGGGCGGGCTGGGCCTGGTGTTTTCGGGCGGGACCATCAGCGGAGCGACGCTGAGCGGCGGGTTCCTGGAGATCCAGAGCGGCGGTCATGCCAGTGGAGGCGTCGCCTTCACGTCGTTGGGCGGCACCTTGAGGCTCGACGATTCGCAGCACCTAGACGCCGGGCTCATCATTTCGGGCCTCACGCCGACGGCGGGCGCCATCGACTTTGGCGACATAGGCTTCACGTCCGGCGCGACGTCGGCGGCATGGACGCAGGCGGGAACCAGCGGCACGCTGACATTGACCAGCGGCGCGCTCCAGGCATCGGTCACGTTGTTCGGCAGCTACCTCGCCGCCAACTTCAAGATGCAGAGCGACGGCAACGGTGGGACGCTCGTCACGGACCCGCCCGTTCCCATGTCCGAGCTGCAAATTATGATCTCCCAGCCGCATGCCTGATCAGTCGCTGCCCAACGCGCCCGCTCTCGAGCCGGCCGCCACGATCCCGTCTCCGGTCGCGCCGGCGGTCGGCTCTGCGGTACCTCCGGCGACCGAGTCTGCACCCGCGTCTGCACCCGCCGAGCCTGTCAAGCGAGCCTTTCCGGCGCCCGCCGAGTTGCCGACCCAGCAAGGTCCCAAGAGCCTCAGGTTCGACTTCAATGATGGATGCCGGGTGATGCTGGACGCCGGCGAGAGTCCGTGGCGGGTTCGCCTCAAGGATCTCGATACCGGCAACATTCTCTTCGAAACCGAGTTTCCTTCTGGAAGGGTCAACAGTACCAAGCGCTATTTCGTGCGCTTCGGCATCGAGGTCTTTCAAGGCGGCAAGAGTGTTTTCCAGCATGACTATCACGCTGCCAATCGCGAGGTGCTGATCCAGTTCCCGATCGGCACGCTGGGCGATACGATTGGTTGGCTTCCTTATGCGGTCAAGTTCCAGGAACGCCACAAATGCCGGCTGACCTGCGGCATGGCGGAATGGCTCATACCCCTGTTCCGCGACGCCTACCCCAACATCACCTTCCTCACCCATGAGGAGATCAAGCCGGAGAAGTACTACGCCACCTACAATCTGGGCCTCTTCTTCGACGACAAGGACTGCGTATTCCAGCCCTGCGACTTTCGCCTCGTCGGACTGCATCGTACGGCGGGTTATATTTTGGGGGTCGACCCGACCGAGGTTGCGCCCCGGATTGCCCTGACTGACGACACCAGACCAATTCCCGAGCGCTATGTCTGCATCGCTGCCCAGAGTACGACCCAGTCCAAGTACTGGAATAATCCGGAGGGTTGGCGCGAGATCGTCGCTTTTCTGAAGAAGCGAGGCTACCGCGTCATCTGCATCGACCAGAAGGCCACGCACGGCAATGGACTCGTCTGGAATCACATCCCTTACGGCGCCGAAGACCAGACGGGAGATCATTCGCTGCAGGAAAGGGCGCGCTGGATGAAGCACGCCGACTTCTTCATCGGTCTATCCAGCGGCCTGTCGTGGCTCGCCTGGTCGGTCGGTACGCCAGTGGTGATGATCAGTGGCTTCACTCATCCGACGAACGAATTCTCGACTCCCTACCGGGTGATCAACTACCACACCTGTAACGGCTGCTGGAACGATCCGGCCCACCGCTTCGACCACAAGGACTTCCTTTGGTGCCCGCGCCACAAGGATACGGCTCGTCAGTTCGAATGCACGAGGCTCATCACTGCCGACCAGGTGAAGAACATCTTGCAGACCATTCCCGGCTTTGGGGTTGAGGACAAGATCGCGCGCACCTCGGCGGCATGACCGGAGAGAACCGGCGACGTCAGTCCGTCTTGAGGAATTTGGCCCAGAAGATGATGTCCCGCAGGTCGGGCGGCGTCTGGTCTTCGGACGGCTTTCCTTCCATCACCATCGAGAAGCGATCGCGAAGCAGCGACTTGATGTCCAGGCCGTCGTTGACCCAGAACTGCTCCTTGGTGGGGACGGCCCGGTGGATGTTGTTCAGGACGAACAGGCCGCCGCCGGGCACGAGCGAGCGGTGGAGCCGCGCGATGTCTTCGGCCGGCTTCAGGCAGTGCTGCAGCACCCAGACCGAAATGGCGGCATCGGCGACGAAATTGCGCGCCACCAGCATGTCGAGCATCTCTGGCGAACAGGCGAGGAAGCGGCTCGACTGCACGTAGTTGAGCGCGAGAATGCGCATGTTGTTGCTGATGTCGACGCCGATGACGCGGCACCCGCAGCGCTGGATCAGCTCCTTCGCCACCCGGCCGATGCCGCATCCGTAGTCGATCAGGACGGTATCCGCGGTGATCTCAAGGGCGCCCTGGATGGCATCGGCGAGGTAGGGTGTTTCCGATTTCCAGCGTTCGTCGGGCGTCGAGCCTTCGCCGGTCAGGATGATCCGGCGCGCCTCCTCGAAGTTGCCGACGTCGAAGATCGCCGGGTTGTAGGTCACGGACCTGATCTTGCGTTCCGTCGAAGCGGCGGGGGAGCCGGTGTCCTGAAGGTCGGCGGAGGCTGGAGGGGCCTGGTCTGGCATGAGGATCAACGCCTGGTGGCTGTCGGGGAAATCGGCGGAGAGCAGCCTATCACCCTTGCCGTCGGTCTGCTTGGTGAATTGGCCGCAGCCGCGATTGCCGGAGGAACGGCCCGCGCCTTCCAGGCCGGCGGATGGACGCGGACACCAAAGGAACACAGGCGGTCGTCATGCGTTGCTGTCTATCCTGCTGCAAAGGAAGGAAGACCGCGCATGAAGCCTGCTTCAGGGACTGCTGCCGTGATCTTGGGCGTGGCCCTGGCCCTCGCCGGCTGCGCCCAGCTCGGGCTGCCGAACTTCGGGTTGCAGGACTCCGCCCTCTCCGCGCCGGCCCTCTCCACACCCATCGCCCCCGCCGAGGTCGAGTGGGCGCGCAAGAGCGGCGCCAACACCGTGAGCGGTACCGCGGCCCTGAAGACGGGCGACGCGAACCACACCTGTGCCGGACAGTCGGCCAACCTGGTCCCCGACAGCGCCTATGCGCGGGCGCGGATGACGGCGATCTTCGGCAACGCGACCCGTGGCAGGCGCGCCGCCAGCCTCGGGCCGGTGAAGTTCGAGCGCGACGATCCGCTCTATGTCTCGACCCTGCGCACGACGCGCTGCGATGCCGCCGGCAGCTTCTCCTTCCCGCGCGTGCCCGACGGCGTCTGGTACGTCACCACCAGCGTCAAATGGCAGGACGGCTCGCAGGTCGAAGGTGGCTCGATGATGCAGCGCGTGGACGTGCGCGGCGGAAAGCTGCTCAAGGTCACGCTGCCCTGACCGGGTGACGGTGAACCCAGGCCCTACTTCTTCAGGGCGAGGCCCCCGCGCCGATCAGGACGACGCCGAGCACCAAGGCGCCGCCGGCGAGCAGCGGCGGAATGATGTGCGATGTCATTTCCGTCGCCTGCAGCTTGAACTCGCCGATCCTGGCCAGCTCCGTGGTTTCCTGGGCCGTGAAGATCGGGATGGCGAAGCCGATCAATCCGGGGACGACCAGCACGGCGCCGACCGCGACCAATGAGGAACGGCTCATGGCGATCTCCCGGCTTACATGCCGCCCATATGGACTCCGCCCAAGGCCCCGACGAGCCACAGGACGAGCAGGATCACCAGGACGAGGCTCAGGACGCCGCCGAGCCCGCGACCGCCGTAGCGATTGTAGCCGTAGTAGCCGCCACCGCCGCCCAGCAGCACGATCAGCAGGATGATGATGAGAAGGGTACTCATGGTGCCTCCACTTCGCTTGTCGCTCGATGGACGAAGGGAAGGTTGGACAATCCCGGTCGAGCATCATTGATTCACGTCAGCCCGAAGGCCGGACTTCTAGAGGTCGGCCACCTTCTTGAGGGCGGCCTTGGCGTCGCCTACAGCCTCCTGGACCTTGCCCTTGGCTTCCTGCAGCTGGCCTTCGCCCTTCAGCTTGGGATTGTCGGTGGCCTCGCCCACACCCTTCTTGATCTTGCCGATGGCCTGGTTGGCGGTGCCTGCGATTTTGTCGGCGGTGCTACTCATGACGCGCTCCTGTGTGTGTAGAACAGTAAAAAACGCGCCAGCCGCGCCGGGGTTCCCGGCGGAAGGCCCTCCCTTGGATACGCCCTTGGATCCGCCCTTGGACCCGCCCGTGGACCCGACGTGGAACCGGCGCGCTCCGTGCGCGTTCTCTCCGTGCCCCCAATCAGGCGCGGCCCGCACCAGAAAGAGAACCTCCGATGTCTGCAAACAAGTGGCTTTCGAGCCTGATGGTGCCGCCCGCTCTTATGGCCGCCCTCGCCGCGAGCCTCGTGGCGAGCCTGGGCGCCTGCACGCAAACCGGCGGTGCGACGCAGCCGGGATACGTTAACACGTCGGCGTCGGGCCCCTATGGCGGCGGCTATAACGGCAGCTACGAGCAGGGCCGCGTGGTGTCCATCCGCGAAGTGCAGTTGAGCGGCGGCTCGGGCAGCGGCATGAACGACGGCACGCTGGTCGGCGGCGGCCTGGGGGCGGCGGGTGGTGCGGCGATCGGTGCCGCCACGACCAACTCGGTCGGCGGTGCGGTGGTCGGCGGCCTGCTGGGCGCGGTGGGCGGCGCCATCGCCGGCAACATCGTCGGCCGCGGCGGCTCCAGCCAGCGCGGCATCGAGGTCACGGTGCAGAAGGACGACGGCCAGACCGTCACCATCGCCCAGCCCGACAACGGCGACGTGCAGATGGGCGATCGCGTCAGGATCGTCCAGGACCGCAACGGTGTGCCCGTCGCGGTGCGCGACCAGGGCGGCCGGCGCGACCTGTAGGCCGAGCTATGCTCGGCCAGTTAGCGTCAGGCCGCGGCTTGTTTACAAGCCGCTAAGCGCAGCAATGTCCGGGAGCGCTGCGAGATCTCTCAACCCGCCTCGACGAGGAACTCCCCACCCCTACGGCAATACCGCATCCGCCTCGATCTCGACCTTGGCGTGGGGATCGATCAGCGCCGAGACCTGGACCAGCGTCATCGCCGGGAAGTGCTTGCCGAGCGTCTGCCCCCAGGCCGCCCCGATGGCGGGGCCGGCGGCGTTGAACTCGGCGATGTCGGTCACGTAGGCGCGCAGCGCCACCAGGTGCCCGGGCTCGCCGCCCGCCGCCTTCAGCACCGCCACGACATTGCCCAGCGCCACGCGCCACTGCGTGCCGGCGTCTGTGCCGGCTCCAATATGGGCCTCGCCCGGTGCGCGGCCGATCTGGCCCGCGATGCGCACGCTCCGCGTGCCGGTGGCCACGACGGCATGGGAGAAGCCGCGCGGACGCGGCCAGCCCTCGGGCAGGATCGGCGTGTAGGCGATGTCGGATGCGGGCATGGTTTCCTCCGGGAAGTGTCGAGCGACAGTCTAGCCGCAGCGCTTGCCGGAATCACACGCCCTGACCTAGTGTCGATGCCGAAGACGAAGGCCAGCAAGGTCTCGCAGAGCAGTATGGGAGGCAATCTTGAATCCAACCCGGCGCCGCATCGTCGCGTCAGCCGCAGGCGTCCTGGCGATGCCGGCCCTCTTCACCACCGCCTCGGCGCAAACCGCCTTCCCCTCGAAGCCGATCCGCATCGTCGTGCCCTATCCGGCCGGCGGCCAGACCGACGGCATCGCGCGCTCCTTCGGCGACTTCCTCTCGCGCAAGCTTGGCCAGTCGGTCGTGGTCGACAACAAGGGCGGCGCTGGCGGCACGATCGGCTGCGTGGAGGTCAAGCGCGCGGCGCCCGACGGCCACACGATCCTCTGCACCATCTCCTCGTCGCTGATCCAGAACCGCGTCACGGTGAAGGACCTGCCCTACGATCCGGAGAAGGACTTCACCTACCTCACCATGACGACCAGCACCGGCGGCCCTGTCGTGGCGGCCGAGAAGACTGGCGCCACCAACCTCAAGCAGTTCGTCGACTACGCCCGGAAGGTCGACAAGGTGAACTGGGGCGCCTACGGACCCGGCTCGACCCCGCACGTGCTGATCGAGACGATGGCCAGGCAGTACGGCTTCAAGGTCGAGGTGGTGCAGTATCGCGGCGAGGCGCCGATGTGGGCCGACGTGACGGCCCAGGCGCTCGACGGCGCCTCGGGCAGCCCCGCGGCGTCGGCGCCGGTGATCGTCTCCGGCAAGGGCAGGGCGATCGCCGTCGTGGGCGACCGCCTGCCGTCCTTGCCGGACGTGGCGACGATGGGGGAGCAGGGTGCGAAGGGCGGCTTCTACGACACGCGCGCGTTCGCGGCCTTCGCCGTGCCTTCAGCGACGCCCCCGGACGTCACGAAGAAGCTCGCCGACGCGCTGTTCGAGGCCGGCACCGACCCGAAGGTGAAGCAGCTCATGGCCAACTACCTGATCGTGGGCCCGCTCAACTTCGCCGACACCAACGCCCGCTTCAAGCGCGACACCGAGGTGATGCTGGCCGTGCTGCGAGAGATAGGTCTCAAACCGGAATAGAAGGTCGAGCGGTCAGTCGAACTCAGCACGGCCGATTAGCGTCAGGCCGCGGCTTGTTTACAAGCCGCCATGCGCAGCAATGTCCGGGAGCGTCGAAGTCTCTCGCGACCCGCCCCGCCTCACACGCCCATGCCGACCGACGCCGGCAGGCCGCGCAGGTGGTTCTTCACGCGCCGGACGCCGGGGACGTTC
>JAUXST010000450.1 GCA_030679805.1 Reyranella sp.
CCTCAACGAAATTCTAATCGAGGACGATGCTTGCACGCCTGCCGGGAAGGGGTAAGGCAATGTTCGGATGCCGCGTCAGAGCCATCAGTTCGGCATGGCGAACACCCCGGGGAGCCTCCTGCTCGGCAGGGCCGCTGTGCCACAGGGGACGCGGGAGGGGGCTCTGGTGAGGGCGGTTGCCGGCCTCGGCCACTGCGGGGACTTTTGGGGGGACTACCCTGTCATTTGCTGTCCTTCGGAGACTCTCTAACCCCAATAAAATCAAGCATTCATTGCGCTGCACAAGGCCTTGTTCTGGTTTACACCGAGAGGGTCGGCGGTTCGAAACCGTCATCGCCCACCATCGTTTCGCGGAGCGTTTGCCGCGGCGAGGAAAGTATTGGAATATCGGGTACTTACGCACGCCTTCGCGCCTGCGGTATGCTTGACACCCCATAGGGGCTCCTTTATCTCTCCGCGCGCCGTTTTGGGGCTAATGCGGGCGTAGTTCAGTTGGTTAGAACGCCGGCCTGTCACGCCGGAGGTCGCGGGTTCGAGTCCCGTCGCTCGCGCCAGCCCCAGCACTGGCGGCCCAAGGCGGGGCGAAGGGGTGGCGATGGAAGATCTTCTTAGGGAATACCTTCCGATCCTGATCTTCCTCGGCCTCGCTTTTGGCTTGGTCTGCGCAATGCTCGGCGGGTCGTATCTGATCGCCCGCCAGAACCCCAATTCCGAGAAGAATTCACCGTTCGAGTGCGGTTTCGCGCCTTTCGACGATGCACGCGGCAAGTTCGACGTGCGCTTCTATCTGGTCGCCATTCTGTTCATCATTTTCGATCTCGAGGTGGCCTTCCTCTTTCCGTGGGCCGCGACACTGGGCGACATCGGCCTGTTCGGTTTCTGGTCGATGATGCTGTTCCTGGGCGTGCTCACGGTCGGGTTCATCTACGAGTGGCGCAAAGGAGCCCTGGAATGGGAGTAATCACCCCGCCCAAGCCGGGCACTGCCGCCGAGGCGGCGTTGTCGCGGGCCCTGAACGACGAACTGGCCGACAAGGGCTTCGTTGTGGCGCAGCTCGACAAACTCATCACCTGGGCCCGCACCGGCTCGATGTGGGGCCTGACGTTCGGCTTGGCCTGCTGCGGCGTCGAGATGATCCACTGCTGGATGAGCCGCTACGATCTCGACCGCTTCGGTTTCGCGCCGATGCCGAGCCCGCGCGCGGCCGACGTGATGATTGTCGCCGGCACGCTCACCAACAAGATGGCGCCGGCACTGCGCAAGGTCTACGACCAGATGGCCGAACCGCGCTACGTGATCTCGATGGGTTCGTGCGCCAACGGTGGCGGCTACTACCACTACAGCTATTCGGTCGTGCGCGGCTGCGATCGCATCGTCCCGGTTGACGTCTATGTGCCCGGTTGCCCGCCGACCGCCGAGGCCCTGCTGTACGGCATCCTGCAACTCCAGAAGAAGATCCGTCGTACCGGAACGCTGGTGCGCTGATGGGTGAGCCGCTGAAGGAACTTGGCGACCATATCGTCCAGGCGACCGCGGGTGCGGTGACGGCCTGCGATGTCCGCCTTGGCGAACTGATGTTGGAGTGTGGCCCCGACAGGCTGCTCGCGCTACTTAGGTTCTTGCGCGACGACCCGAAATGCCTGTTCAAGCAGTTGATCGACGTCTGCGGAGTCGATTGGCCAGAGCGCGAGAGGCGCTTTGACGTCGTCTACAATCTGCTCAGCCTCAAGAACAACCTCCGGATTCGCATCAAGGTGGCGACCGACGAAGCGACGCCCGTGCCGTCGGCCGCGCCGGTGTACAGCGCCGCCGGGTGGTTCGAACGCGAGACCTACGATCTCTATGGCGTGTGGTTCTCGGAACATCCGGACCTGCGGCGCATCCTCACCGACTATGGTTTCGAAGGTCACCCCTTGCGTAAGGATTTCCCGCTCACCGGCTTCGTCGAACTGCGCTGGGACGACGTCCAGAAACGCGTGGTGTACGAGCCCGTGAAGCTCACGCAGGAATTTCGCCGCTTCGACTTCCTGAGCCCCTGGGAAGGTGGCATCGAGCGCGTGCTGCCGGGCGACGAGAAGGCCTCGGAGCCGGCCCCCGAAAAGACCGGGGCGAACTGACATGGCTGACGTCGAGATCAAGACCCTGACGATGAACTTCGGGCCGCAGCACCCGGCGGCCCACGGCGTGCTGCGCCTAGTCGTCGAGATGGACGGCGAGATCGTCGAGCGCTGCGATCCCCACATCGGACTGCTGCATCGCGGCACCGAGAAGCTGATCGAGTACAAGAGCTACCTGCAGGCGGTGCCGTACTTCGACCGCCTCGATTATGTCTCGCCGATGTGCCAGGAGCATGCCTTCGCGCTGGGCGTGGAGAAGCTGCTCGGCATCACCGCGCCGGAGCGCGGCCAGTACATCCGCGTGTTGTTCTCCGAGATCACCCGCATCCTGAACCATCTGCTGAACGTCACGACGTTCGCGATGGATACTGGAGCCCTCACGCCGCCGCTGTGGGGCTTCGAGCAGCGCGAACTGCTGATGGAATATTACGAGCAGGTGAGCGGCTCGCGCATGCACGCGGCCTACTTCCGGCCGGGCGGCGTCCACCAGGATCTGCCGGACGGCATGCTCGATTCGATGAACGGCTGGATCAAACAGTTCATCCCGTTCCTCAAGGACATCGAGAAGCTGCTGAACGACAATCGCATCTTCCGCCAGCGCACCGTCGACATCGGCGTCGTGTCGGCCGAGCAGGCGCTCGATTGGGGCTTCTCCGGCCCGCTGATCCGGGCCTCGGGCATTCCCTGGGACTTGCGCAAGTCCCAGCCTTACGACGTCTACGACCGAATGGATTTCGACATCCCCCTCGGCAAGACCGGCGACTGCTTTGCGCGCTACCTCGTGCGCATCGAGGAGATGTACCAGAGTGTGCGCATAATGGAGCAGTGCATCGCGGCGCTGCGTATGGTCGGCGGGCCGGTCAGGGTCGATGATCGCAAGCTGTCGCCGCCGCGCCGTGGCGAGATGAAGGGTTCGATGGAAGCGCTGATCCATCACTTCAAGCTCTACACCGAAGGTTACAAGGTGCCGGCCGGAGAGACCTACACAGCTGTCGAGGCGCCGAAGGGCGAGTTCGGCGTCTATCTCGTGTCCGACGGCAACAACTAGCCCTATCGCTGCAAGATTCGCGCGCCCGGGTTTCCACATTTGCAGGCGCTTGAAATGATGACGAAGGGCCATCAGCTCGC
>JAUXST010000473.1 GCA_030679805.1 Reyranella sp.
TTCAGCGCCTGAACGATGAAGTTGGAAACCACCCGACCGTCGTTGGGATGCATGCGCGGGCCATAGGTATTGAAGATGCGGGCGACCTTGATCCGCAAGGCGTGCTGGCGGTGATAGTCGAAGAACAGGGTCTCGGCGCAGCGCTTGCCCTCGTCGTAGCAGGCACGCGGACCTATCGGATTGACGCTGCCGCGATAGCCTTCAACCTGCGGGTGGACCGTCGGATCGCCATAGACCTCGCTGGTTGAGGCCTGGAAGATCTTGGCTCGCACGCGCTTGGCGAGGCCCAGCATGTTGATGGCACCGTGCACGCTGGTCTTGGTCGTCTGCACGGGATCGTGTTGGTAATGAACCGGGGAGGCCGGGCAGGCCAAATTGTAGATTTCGTCGACCTCGACATAGAGCGGGAACGTCACGTCGTGACGCATCAGCTCGAAATGCGGATTGTCGAGGCAACCCAGAACGTTGCGCTTGGAACCGGTGAAATAGTTGTCGACGCACAACACGTCGTGGCCGGCGGCCAACAGGCGTTCGCAGAGGTGCGAGCCCAGGAAGCCCGCTCCACCGGTGACCAAGATTCGCTTGCTCATGATGCCCCTGAAGTCCGTGCTGATGATCGCCCACGACAGTAGGCGATCAAGCTCTTGAAATCACTCCCAAATCGCCGAAGGATGCCGCCGCTGCACGCCACACGGTGCGGCCAAGGTTGCAGAGGAAACGTCAATGGCCTTTGAGATGGCAGGTCTCGCCGATATCGTCCGCATCCACGCCGCCCGGCGGCCTGACGCCGCCGCCATCGTCTACGAAGGGCGCACGACGACCTATGCCGGCCTCGATCGCGCGGCGAGCCGGGTCGCCAATGGCCTCCTCGCCGCGGACATCAAGCCGCAGGTGCGCGTCGCCCATCTCGACAAGAGCAGCGACCTCTTCTTCGACCTGCTGTTCGGCGTTGCCAAGGCCAACGCCGTGATGGTCTCGGTCAACTGGCGCCTCGCGCCGCCGGAAGTGCTGCACATCGTCAACGACGCCGAAGCCGAGATCCTCTTTGTCGGCGAGGAGTATTTCCCCGTTATCGAGAAGATCCGCGACGGGCTGACGACAGTTCGCAAGATCGTCGCCCTGGGCGGCCGGCATCCGTCATGGGAGAGTTTCGAGGCGTGGCGCGACCGGCAGGCCCCGGACGATCCGCGCCTTGTCGCCCGGCCCGAGGATACAGCGATACAGTTCTACACCAGCGGCACCACCGGCCTGCCGAAGGGCGCTGAACTGACCAACGCCAATTTCGCCTGCATGTTCTCGCTGTGGACGAAGAGCTGGCTGCTGGCGCCCGGCGTGCCTAATCTCATCTGCCTGCCGATGTTCCACATCGGTGGTGCGGGCTGGGGTATCGCCGGCCTTTACGCTGGCGCCACGAACTTCGTCGTTCGTGAGTTCGTCCCGGCCCAGGTCCTCGACCTGATCCAGCGCAAGCGGCTGCAGGTGATGCTTCTGGTGCCGGCGATGATCCTCTTTCTCGTGCAGGCACCCCAGATCCGCGAGACCGACCTCTCGAGCCTGCGCCTGATCGTCTATGGCGCGGCTCCCATTCCTGCCGACCTGCTGAAGCAGGCGATGGGCATTTTCAAATGCGGCTTTCAGCAGGTCTACGGCCTTACCGAGACGACCGGCGCCATCACCCTGCTGCCGCCGGAGGATCACGATCCGGCCGATGCCCGCAAGCTTCTGTCCTGCGGTTATGCCCAGGCCGGAGTCGACCTCCGCATCGTCGGCGACGACGGAACGGACCTGCCGTCCGGCCAGGTTGGCGAGATCGCCGTGCGCTCGCCTCAGGTCATGCGCGGCTATTGGAAACTGCCCGACGCCACGAAGCGCGCCATCGACGGCGATTGGTTCCTGACCGGAGACGCAGGCTACCTCGACGACAAGGGCTATCTCTACATCTACGACCGCGTGAAGGACATGATCGTGTCGGGTGGCGAGAACATCTATCCGGCGGAGGTCGAGAGCGCGCTGTTCGGCCATCCTGCCGTGGCGGATGTGGCCGTGATTGGCGTGCCCGACGAACGCTGGGGCGAAGCGGTCAAGGCTGTCGTGGTGAAGAAGCCCGGCGCAGGCGTCACCGCCGGCGAACTGCTCACCTGGGCACGCGGTCGTATCGCCGGCTACAAGCTGCCGAAGTCCGTGGACTTCATCGAGACATTGCCGCGCAATCCGACCGGCAAGATCCTGAAGCGCGAGCTGCGCCGGCCGTACTGGGGAGATAGGGTGCGCCAGGTCAACTGACCGCCCTGCGGCTTCCTTCGCAAACACACCTCGAATATCCAGCGCCACGGTTCTAGAAACATCCCATGCCCGACCTGCCCGAGAACCTCACCCCCGTCCGCCAGGCCCACCTCTTCGACGAGGCGAAACTCACCGACTACATGACGGCGAACGTCGAGGGGTATCGCGGCCCCATCAAGGTCCTGCAGTTCGAGGGTGGCCAGAGCAATCCGACCTACCACGTCACCGACGGCGGCGGTCGCATGTACGTGCTGCGCAAGAAGCCACCGGGCAAGCTGCTGCCGTCGGCGCACCAGGTCGATCGCGAATATCGCGTGATCAAGGCGTTGTCAGACCATACCGATGTGCCGGTGCCCAAGCCCTACGCGCTTTGCCAGGACGATTCGGTGATCGGCACGGCGTTCTACCTGATGGAGTTCCTGCCCGGCCGCATCCTGTCCGATCCTAAGATGCCTGGCATATCGCCTTCCGACCGCGGCAAGATATTCGATTCGATGAACGACGTGCTGGCCCGCCTCCACAACGTCGACTATCGCGCGGTCGGTCTCGGCGACTATGGCCGCGAGGGTCAGTACATCCAGCGCCAGATCGCCCGATGGACCAGCCAATACGATCTCGCCAGGACGGACAACGTCGAGTCGATGGAGCTGCTCAAGCAGTGGCTGCCGGCGCATCTCCCGCCGGGCGACGAGACGCGCATCAACCATGGCGACTACCGGCTCGGCAACACCATCGTCCATCCGACCGAACCGCGCATCATCGCGGTGCTCGATTGGGAACTCTCGACGCTCGGCCATCCGCTGGCCGACCTCGGCTACAACTGCATGATGTATCATTTCGGCGAAGGCTTCGGCGCCTCGGAAGGCTACGCCGGCATGGACCTCAAGGCGTTCGGCATCCCGACCGAGCAGGAATATCTCGCCGCCTACGCGCGCCGAACCAACCGCAAGGAGATTCCGGACTGGAACTTCTTCGTCGCCTTCTCGCTGTTCCGCCTCGCCGCCATCGTGCAGGGCGTCTACAAGCGCGGCCTCGACGGCAATGCCTCGTCGGAAACCGCCAAGCAATACGGCAACCGCGCCCGCGCTCTGGCCGACCTTGCCTGGTCGCTGGTCAAGAACGGCGCCTGAGCGCCGATCCTACTCGTCGGTGTAGGGCACCATCGAGGCGTCGTTGCCCTTGGGGCAGTTCTCGCTGTCGACCAGCGCGTTTTCGGGGTTGCGATACTTGCCGATGTCGTAGGGGGCGGAATCGCTGGGCGGTCGTGTCGGCGGCGTGCGCAAGGTCCAGGAGACAAGCCGCTTGATGACGCTGCCCAGTGCCTGGTCGAAGGCATCGACCACCTTCGGCACCTTGTCGGCACGGGCACGCACGCAGCGTTCGAACGAGGCGACGCCGATGATCTGGCGATCGGGCATGCGCACCAGCTTGGCGATGATGCGGACCTTCACGATCGGCGGCTGGCCGTAATAATACATCGCGTCGAAGTTGCGCAGGTCCGGCGTCAGCACGTAGTTGGCCCGAAGCGCGATCGACTCGCGCGCCACCGCGACGATCTTGCGGGTGTTCTCGAATGAATCGACGATGCGCGTTTGCACCATCAGCGGCGCACGGTCGGTCCAGGCCACCTTGGCATAGTAGTCCGTCGAAGTCGGCGTCATCTGAATGGCGATGCGCCCGGTATTGAGGCTGGCCGCCGAGACCGGCACCTCGACGGCGAGCTGCCAGTAGACGTTGGGCAGATCGAGATCGAAGGTGCTCTTGGGAGTCACCGTATAGAGATCGGTCGGCTCCGCTACCGAATCGATCGCACTGAGCGCCTGGCATCCGGTGAGGGCAATGGCCGCCGCTGCGCAAGCAGCCCAACGAAGCATCATTTCGGCGTGTATCCCTGCTTGCCACTGAACACGAAGGCGCCTGGATCCCGCTCCAGCTTGGTGGCGATGACGTTCAGGTTTGCGGTGAGTTGACGCAACTCGCGAAGGGCCAGCGAGAATTCGGTCAAACCGGTCTCGGTGAAGCTCTTGATCGGGCCCTTGTTCTCGACCACCAGCTTGCTGAACTGGGCGGCGGCGGAATCGATGTTGGCGAGCGCCGTCCGCGCCTCGGCGATCACCT
>JAUXST010000505.1 GCA_030679805.1 Reyranella sp.
CGGTGACGATGAAGGTCGAACCGACACCTGCTTCGCTCTCGACCTCGACGCGACCGTGCATGGCCTCGGCAAGGCGGCGCACGATCGACAGGCCGAGTCCGGTCCCGCCAAAGCGCCGCGTGGTCGAGCTGTCGGCCTGCACGAAGGGTTGAAACAGCCGCTCGCGCTGTTCGGCGGTGAGTCCGATGCCGGTGTCGGCGACCCGGATGACGAGCCGGACCTCCCCTTCACCACGATCGGCCAGGCGCTCCAGCGTGAGTCGGATCGAGCCTGCCTCGGTGAACTTGATGGCGTTGCCCAGGAGATTGAACAGGATCTGCCGCAGCCGCAGGGGATCGCCCATCACGCGATCGGGCACGTCGGGGGCGACGTAGGCCGCGAGCTTCAAGCCCCTGGCGGCAGCCTGCGGCGCCAGCGTCTCGGCGGCACCCTCGATCAGCTCCACCGTCGAGAGTTCGACGGTCTCGAGATCGAGGCGACCGGCCTCGATCTTCGAGAAATCGAGGATATCGTCGATGATGCGCAGCAGCGACGACGCCGAGTTATGCACTGTCGCCAGCGACTCGTGCTGTTCGACGGAGAGCGGCGTGCGTTCGAGGACGTCGATCATGCCGAGCACGCCGTTCATCGGCGTGCGAATCTCGTGGCTGACGGTGGCGAGGAAGGTCGACTTGGCCTGGTTGGCGTTCTCGGCCTCGCTCTGGGCAGCGAGTGCCGCATCCCGCGCCAGGCGGGCCTCGTCGTAGGCGACCTGCAGGCGCTGCGCGAGTTCTTCCTTCTGCACCGCGAGCGCGATGTTGTCGTACTGCCAGCGATGAAGATCGCGAACGTAGGCCATCAAGTGGCCGACATAGGCGCCACCGGCGATGCCGACCAGCTGGAAGAACGGGTCGGCCGCCGTCAGTAGCACCAGCAGCAGCGGTGCGGTGGTGGCGACGGCGAAAGCGTAGAAGGTCGGCGGATGGGTCGACCGGATCGGCACCGCCGTGGTGATGGTGGCGAGCAGCACCAGGCCGAGCAGCATCCGCTGCAATTCGTAATCCATCGAAGCGAGAATGAAGCCCGCCACGCCCCAGCAGGCACCGGCCAGGAAGGAGAGCCCGGTGAACCACCAGCCCCAGCGGATCACCTCAGCGTCGGCCGGACGCGCCCGGGCGAAATTACGCCGCAGGACGTCGAAGCCGAGGGTGACCGCGACATGAGCCGCGAAGGGGCCGGCGAGTTCGAGCAGGTCGGCCTGGCGCCAGTAGATCGCCGCGATCACCGGCCAGAGGACGAACGAAAAATAGCGCGACTGCGCCGAGCCCTCGAACAGGCGCCGGATGAGTTCGGCGCGGACGAACGCCTCCTGGCGGGCCGAGCCCGCGTCTCTCGCCTCGGCGGTGGCGGGATCAGCCGCGGCGACCGACATGGCCCCTCCTCCGCGCCGGCATGCGCCGTGTTGGTTGGTGAGAAGAAGGAAACAACATGTGGTTGGCTCGTGGTCGTCAGACCCAATTACTGTATCAAGAATCTTAAGATAATTCTATAAATCATTGTAAATACATGATATTCTATCTTCATTAGACGACGTCAATTTGGAATATAAATTATGCAGCAACCCTCAGTCCTGCTGGTCGAGGACGACGCATTTCAGCGCAAGGCGGCCGAGACCTATCTCGTGAACCACGACCTCCGTGTCATCGGCGTCGAAAACGGCGTGCAGATGCGGCGCCAGATCTCGCGCGCCATGCCCGACCTGGTCCTGCTCGACGTCCAGCTTCCGGGCCAGGAGGACGGCTTTGCGCTTGCCCGCTGGCTGCGCGAAAGCAACACGCGGGTCGGCATCATCATGCTGACCGCCGCCGGCGACGCCGTGGACAAGGTGCTGGGCCTCGAAAGCGGCGCCGACGACTACGTGGCCAAGCCCTACGAACCGCGCGAACTGCTGGCTCGCTGCAAGAGCGTGCTGCGCCGGTCGGTGAACAAATCCACGCCGTCCCGCCTTGAGCGGGTCCGCATGGGCGCATTCACCCTCGACCTCCCTCGTCGGTTGCTGCTCGATCAGGCGGGCAAGGACGTTGCCCTCACCTCGGGCGAGTTCGACGTCCTGAAGATCTTCGCCGAAAATCCGAACCGGCCACTCAGCCGCGACTGGCTTCTGGAGACCACCAGCCACCGCAGCCGCGACCCGTTCGACCGCGCCATCGACCTCCGCATCACCCGGCTCAGGCGCAAGATCGAGCCCACCCCGGAGAAGCCCACCGTCATTCGCACCGTGCGCGGCATCGGCTATATGTTCGTGCCGCCCGCCGAATAGGGTAAAAGGGCCGCGCTGGAACCATCGCGGTCGGTGGGGGCCCGTAGTTCAGTGGTTAGAACGAGCCGCTCATAACGGTTATGTCGCAGGTTCGAATCCTGCCGGGCCTACCAACCACCCTTCGTCGGTGTCACATCCAAAGGTGACACACCAAGTTGAGACAAATGTTGTGACACAGGTTGAGCGCCCACCTGTGCCTTTGCTGGAATCTGACCCTGCGGCCCCGCCTCGGGCGGCCGCAGACGACCGTCAAAATTCAGTCCTCGAATGCGTTGCTCGCACCTCGGTCCACCCCACCTGCCGGACGGGTCGTCGGCGGGGGCAGCCTTTGCTTGCTACTCACGGCTCAAGACCGCGGGACCTTCCCTCATCCTCCAGGGATCGTACCCGGCGGGCGCGCCGGGCGGGGCATGGCCGATGGTTCAGATCGACGTTGCTTGCCTATGGCAGCAAGCGTTGTCGGCGCTATCCGCCGAACAACTTCTGACACTCGAAACGATTGTCAGAAGTTGTTCGGCGTTGTCCGCTCCACGCGGATTTTGAGTCCCCTGGAAACCGGCAGCCCCCTGCGGGGGGTTGGGAGGCCGATGGCCACGCAGCTCGTCCGTAAGGCCCAGGACGAGGGAGGGCTGGCCGGGTTTCTCCCGGCTTTTTACGCCGATCCGCTGGAGTGACCTTCCAGGGACCGGCTGGGTCTTGCGTCCCGCAACAGGTACGGTCGGGTCGGCCGGGCATGTCCGTCGGACGGCCCGCAACACAGGAACCCACGACCGTGC
>JAUXST010000446.1 GCA_030679805.1 Reyranella sp.
CCAACGCATTGCCGCATCAGGAGGCATTCCTGGTTGGCTCGGGCATCGGCCACCGCGTGCTGGGCGCCAGCGCCGGCCTGCCGCTCACCAAGGATATCGATACGTGGCTCACCCCCTCGGGGTGAGGTATTTGATGAGGCATGACCTCATCGTTTGAACCACCCCTCAAAGGCGTCCGCGTCGTCGAACTCACCCACACCATCCTCGGACCGTCCTGCGGCATGATTCTGGCCGATCTCGGCGCCGAGGTGATCAAGGTCGAGCCGCCCGAAGGCGACATGATGCGGCAGTGGCCGCCGATCAATGAAGGATTCAGCGAGAACTTCGCCTCGATCAACCGCAACAAGCGCTCGGTCGTGCTCGATCTGAAAAACCCGGCGCACAAGGCGGCGGCGCGCCAGCTGATCCTGTCGGCCGACGTCGTGCTGGAAAACAACCGGCCGGGCGTGATGGATCGCCTGGGCCTGGGCTACGAATCGTTTCGTGCCGAAAAGCCCGGCCTGGTTTATTGCTCGATCTCGGCCTTCGGCCAGAGCGGACCGCGTTCGAGCGAGGGCGGCTTCGACGTCACCGTGCAGGCGATGAGCGGCATCATGAGCGTGACCGGCGAGCCCGACGGCGCGCCGGTGAAATGCGGCGTGCCGGTCTCCGATACCGGCACCGGCCTCTATGCCGCCTTCACCATCGCCGCGCTGCTGCGCCGCGTCGCGGGCGGCGGCGAGGGCGCGCACATCGACGCCTCGATGCTGGGCTGCAGCCTCGGCATGGCCGCCCTTCAGACCAGCGAATATTTCGGCACCGGCCGCGATCCGAAGAAACTGGGCTCGGCCCATCCGCGCAACGCGCCCTACCAGGCGTTCAAGGCGAGCGACGGCCATTTCGTCATCGCCGCCGGCAACGACAAGCTGTGGCAGAGCGTCACCGAGGTCGTTGGCCGTCCCGACCTGCTGGCCGACGCGCGCTTCAAGACCACGCAGCTGCGCGCCGCCAACCAGGTGGCGTTGAAGGATCTGCTTGAAGTCGAGTTCGCCAAGCTTGGCGTCGATCACTGGCTCGCCGTCTTCGAGAAGGCAGGCGTGCCGCAGGGCCGCATCAACACTTACAGCCAGATCCTGGCCGACCCTCAGGTCGCCCACATGGGCTGGATCGAGGAAATGGAACTTCCGTCGGGTGTGAAGACCAGGACCTTCGGCAATCCGGTGAAGATTTCGGGAACCAACCTCGCCAAGCGGCGCGATCCCCCGGCGTTGGGGGCCGATGGCGAGGCGGTGTTCGGCACTGCATTGACACGAAAGGCCGCGGAATGAGTATCGACCGGCTGCGTCGCTTCATCGGGGACATGACGTCGCTCACGGGCGGCGCCTGGCAGGACAAGGACGAGGCGGCGATCGTCGAGGTCGGCGCCAGGCTCCTGGGTGAGCTGGTGAAGCACGACGACTGGCTGCCCGAATCAGCGGCCAAGTCGCCGCCGCACGGCTATGCCCAGAACCTCTTGTGGTGCGACCCCTTCGAGCGCTTCTGCGTCGTGAGCTTCGTGTGGGCGCCCAGCGCCAACACGCCAGTGCACGATCATCAGATGTGGGGCCTGGTCGGCATGCTGCGCGGTTCGGAGACCTCGCTCGGCTTCTCGCGCCATCCCGAGACCGGTGCGCTGGTGCCAGGCACGCTCACCACGCTCGCTCCGGGCGATGTCGAGGTGCTGGTGCCGGCGGTCGGTGACATTCATCAGGTGACGAACGCGCTGCCCGACCGGCCTTCGATCAGCATCCACGTCTATGGCGGCAACATCGGTGCCGTGCGCCGGCATACGTTTGACGCCAAGACAGGACAGCCCAATCTTTTCGTGTCGGGCTACACCAACCGCGAGCAGCCGAATATCTGGGACAGGTCGGCGGAGGTTCGGGCTTCGAGCTGAGTTCTTGCCTTTTCTGCACCGTGCGGGCTCCCGCGCCTGTGAAGGCGCTGCCGCCCGCAAACACTAGCGCTTCGCGCTAGTGTTTGTGCGGATGTGGGTGGGTGGGATCAACCCAATAAACCTCTTCGACCTTCTCGGCCGGCGTGATGTCGATGTTGATCGCCACCGCCTCGTTGTCGGAACGGACCAGCACGCATTCCAGCGGTTCGGTCTCCGAGGCGTTGATCTCCTGGTGCGGCACGTAGGGCGGCACATAGATGAAATCGCCCGGCCCTGCTTCGGCAATGAACTGGAGCTGGTCGCCCCAGCGCATGCGGGCGCGGCCCTTCACCACGTAGATCACGCTTTCGAGGTGGCCGTGATGGTGCGCGCCGGTCTTGGCGTGGGCGTGGATGGTGACCGTCCCGGCCCACAGCTTCTGTGCGCCGACGCGGGCGAAATTGATCGCCGCGGCGCGGTTCATGCCCGGGGTCTGGGCGGTATTGGTGTCCAGCGAGCCTGCGGGGATGACGCGGACGCCATCGTGTTTCCAATCGGTCATGGCTCCCATCTAGGCTCGGCGGCTCGCTTCGACAAGCGAGGAAAGATAGAGTGCTCGCATGAACAGAATTGATGAGAGCAAGCCGTTCAAGCCGGTGAACATCGCCGTTCTGACGGTTTCCGACACCCGCACGCCCGAGACCGACAAGTCGGGCGACACCCTGGTCGAGCGCCTCCAGCGTGACGGCCACACGCTGGCCGACCGCGCCATCGTGACAGACGACGTGGCCGTGATCCGCGCCCAGGTGCAGAAATGGATCGACGATCCCAAGGTCGAGGTCGTGATCACGACCGGCGGCACCGGCGTCACCGGCCGCGACGTCACGCCCGAGGCGCTGGAAGCGCTGTTCGAGAAGAAGATCGAGGGCTTCGGCGAAACCTTCCGCTGGATCAGCTTCCAGAAGATCGGCACCTCGACCATGCAGAGCCGCGCGACCGCGGGCGTCGCCAACGCCACCTATATCTTCGCCCTGCCGGGCTCCACCGGCGCCTGCAAGGACGGCTGGGACGACATCCTGCGCCAGCAGCTCGACATCCGTTTCAGGCCCTGCAATTTCGCCGAACTGATGCCGCGGCTCAACGAAGGCAAGATGCCCAGGAGCGGATGAAGGGCAGTGGCTGATGCCCTTCTGGCGGCGCTGCGTGAGCGACCGCGCTTCTCCAATCTTACGTTCGAGGATTTCGAACTGCTGCCGGCGACCGGCACGGCGCACGGTCACGTCCGTCTGCCCGACGGCCTGATCGCGCGCGTCGCCTATGCCTATGAAGATGACGCGGGCGCTGCCGCCCGGCTCGAAACCCAGGCGGCGGCGTTCCGGCTTCTCGCGCCCAGCAAGTGCACGCCTCTTCTGCACGACGTCCTGCCGCCGCGCGCGGGTCTGCCCGGTGGCGCGCTGATCGTGGATCTCATCGTGGGCCACACGCCGGTGCTGCCACGCGATCTCGGCGAGATCGGGGCCTCGCTGGCGGCGATCCATGCCTTGGAGAAGCCGCCGGCCTCGGCACCGATTCCGCGGCAGAAGAATCCCTTCCTCGAGACGCTGGAAGTCGTCGAGCAGAACGCGATGCGCTTCCTCGACAAGGCCGTGCCCGACCAGGGCGCGCGCGCCGAGATCGCCGAGGAGCTGCGGTTGATGCGCGGCATGGCGCTGGCCTTCGCCAAACGACCGCAGCCGCTCACGATCGCGCTCGCCGACACCCATCCCGGCAACTTCATCATGGGCGCCGACGGCACTGCCTGGTTCGTCGATCTGGAGAAGGTGCACGTGGGCTCGCCCGCGATCGATCTCGCCCATGCGACGCTGCCGACCTCGACGCTGTGGCATCCCGAGGTCGGCCGGATCCTGAGCCAGGGGCAGGTGGCCGGCTTCTACGCCCACTATCTCGCCCGCATCGGCAAGGCGCGGGCGGCGGAACTCGAACCCTGGCTGATGCCGATGCGCCGGCTGACCTGGCTGCGCACGACCATGTTCATGGCGCGCTGGCGCGTGCAGGCGCGCCAGCCCCGCGATCCGGACGATCCTGGCCAATGGAGCGATGCCGGTCTCGAACCCGCGATGAAGGTCCATCTGCAGGCCCGCATCGACCAGTGCTTCGACCGCGAGGCCATCCGCGCCATTCGCGCCGAATGGCTATAGCGGCTTCACCATGCGGACCGTCTCGGCTTCGAAGCCGCCGCGTCTATAGAAGTCGACCGCGCGGCGGTTGTCGGCGAACACGTCGAGGCTGAGGAAGCGGTAGCTGCGCGCCCGTGCCCAGTCTTCGGCCGCGGCCATGAGCTGGGTCGCCACGCCCGATCCCTCCGCGTCTTTATCCACGGCGAGCAGCGAGACGTAGCCGCACGGCTCCTCGGTCACGCCGTCCTTGCCGGGCCGCATGTGGACGTAGCCCAGCCGCCGGCCGTCGGTCGACCAGGCGATCAGAGTCGAGGAGCCGTCGAGCGCGGCGGGCGCGAAGGTCGCCGCCATGTAGCGCGACTGGAAGCCTTCCATGGCGGCCAGGTCGTGCCACGCGGGACCGGGAACGCCGGACAGGCGCGGCGACAGGGCTTGCAGGAAGTCGCGGTCTTCGGGACGGGCGGTGTGTAACTCGATGGAGGTCATGGCTCCTCTCTATGGATGGCGGCGTTCGGGAACAACGCCCCCTAAAGGCGGTGGCTTGACTCGTTCCCTTTTTGTTCTAAGAGTCGGTTCCATGAGGCCGACAGCACCGCCCGACTACCCCGACGATCCGATCGCCGAGCCCCAGCACAAGGGTCGTGGGGCGCTGTCGAACGAGACCAGCCGCTACGACACCGAGAAGCGCATCCGCACCACCGACGGCTGGGAGGCCGAGGTGGCGGCCGCGGCCGAGGACGACGAACTGCCGCCCTTGCGCACGACGCTGACGCGAGACGCCACGCGCACGATCCTGGCGCGCAATTCCTCGCCCGACATTCCCTTCGACCGCTCGATCAATCCCTATCGCGGCTGCGAGCACGGCTGCATCTACTGCTTCGCCCGGCCGACGCATGCCTATCTCGGCCTGTCGCCCGGCCTCGACTTCGAGACCAAGATTCTCTTCAAGCCCGAGGCGGCCAAGCTGCTCGCAGCGGAACTCGCGGCACCCAAATATCGTTGCGACGTGATCGCCATGGGCACCAACACCGATCCCTACCAGCCGGTCGAGCGCGAGCTGAAGGTGACGCGCCAGATCCTGCGTGTGCTGAGCGACTTCAACAATCCCGTGGGCATCGTCACCAAGGGCCATCTGGTGACGCGCGATATCGACATCCTCGGCGACATGGCGCGGCGCAACCTGGTCGAAGTCTTCGTCTCGGTGACCACGCTCGACCGCGATCTCGCGCGCGCGATGGAGCCGCGCGCCGCGACGCCGCAACGCCGGCTCGACGCGATCCGCACGCTGGCGACGGCGGGTATTCCGGTCGGCGTCATGACCTCGCCGATGATTCCCGGCCTGAACGACCATGAAATGGAATCGATCCTGGAGGCCGCGATGGACGCGGGCGCCACGCGCGCCGGCTACATCGTTCTGCGCCTGCCGCTCGAGATCAAGGAACTGTTCGAGGAATGGCTGCGCACGCACCGGCCCGATCGCGCCGAGCGCGTGCTGTCGCTGATCCGCCAGATCCGCGGCGGCGAGCTCTACCAGGCCGAGTTCGGCACGCGCATGCGGGGCGAGGGCCCGATCGCCCAGCTCTTGAGCGCCCGCTTCGCCGCCGCCGCCAAGCGGCTCGGCCTCAACCGCACGCGCTACCGGCTCGACACTTCGGCCTTCCACGTGCCCGACTCGGCGCGCACGGCCCTGGTCGACGCCAAGCGCGACGGAAGACAGATGAGATTGTTCTAGAGGAGCGAAACATGGCCGAGGAACTGGTCTTCTTCACCAACCCGCAGTCGCGGGGCGCGATGACCCATTGGATGCTGGAGGAGGTCGGCTGTCCCTACCGGATCGAGGTCAAGCAATTCGGGCCCGACATGAAGTCGCCCGAGTATCTCGCCGTCAATCCGATGGGCAAGGTGCCGGCGATCAGGCACGGCAACACGGTCGTCACGGAAACAGGCGCGATCCTCTGCTATCTCGCCGACGCCTTTCCCGCGGCCAGGCTCGCGCCGCCGCCGGCCGAACGCGGCGCCTACTATCGCTGGCTGTTCTTCGTGGCCGGTTGCTGCGAGCCCGCGCTGGCCAACAAGGCGTCCGGCTGGAATCCCGATACGCCGGAACTGCAGGTCCGTTTCGGCTACGGCTCCTACGAACGGACTCTTGAGACGGTAGCCAAGGCGGTCGAGGGCCGACGCACCATTGCTGCCGACCACTTCACCGCGGCCGACCTCTACATGGCCTCGTTCCTGCACTGGGGCATGATGTTCGGCGTCATCGAGAAGCGCCCCGTGTTCGAGGCCTACGTCGCTCCTCACGTCGCGCGTCCGGCGTCAGTGAGGGCGCAGGAGCAAGCGGCGAAGCTCATGGCCAAATCCGGTTAGGCTGGGGGCGCGCCACTCCAGTGGCGCGATCATGTCATGAAAAGACGCGCCACTGGAGTGGCGCGCCCCCGGCCATGAGTCCTAATCGAGAAACTGCACCTTCGGCCATAGCTCGCGCCAGCGCTTGGCGGCGATGCGCTCGTCGTACTCGGAACGCCGCGCGCGGCCGAATTCCGTCGGCCGGCAACGCAGGTTCAGGAGATCGTCGGTGCCGAGCGGGGCCACCACGCTCAGGGAGTCGTCCGCCTCCAGCCGCACGCCGATCGGGGTCACCGTCTCCAGCCAGAAAGTCATGGCGTGCGCCGTGTCGCGGTGCGGTGGGAAATCCTTCTTCACCACATGCATGCGCGCCTGATTGCGGACCTGCCAGGGCAGGGGCATCAGCGCGCCCAGCCTGGCCTCGAACGCGATTTCGCGCTCGGTGCCGGTGTCCGTCGCGTCGAAATAAATTACGTCGATATCCACAGGCAGGCGCGCCGGCACGATGCCGTGCAGGTGGTCCCAGACGCGATTGCGTACGAATCCCGCGGCAATGCACCAGTCGGGCAGGCCGAGCGAGCGCACGGCACGAAGCTGTTCCATGGCGATGGCGTCTTCTGCGATGATGCGGGCGATCAGGGACATTACGCTTATCATAGTACGGTTGTCGTAGTATAAGAAGCATGTGATCAGGTCGTTCGCGAACTCGGCCACGCGCAGGTTCTACGAGCTGGGACGATCTTCCGGCTTCCGCGGCCTCGACATAGCCGCGGCCCACGAACTCCTCGCAACGCTCGACGCGGCGACGAACCTGACCGAACTGGGAAATTTGCGGAGCATCGGGTTGCACAAGCTCAAGGGCGACAGGCGAGGACAGTGGGCCATGACCATCAATCGCCGCTGGCGTCTTTGTTTCGAGTTTCGCGACGGTGATGCCTTCAACGTCGAGATTGTCGACTATCATAGGGGATGAACATGCCGGTTATCGTGCATCCAGGACGCCTGCTGCGCCGCGAGATGGTGGCTCGCAAGCTCAGCGCCAACAGGCTGGCGCTCGAACTCGGCGTTCCCTCGGGTCGGATCACCGACATCGTCAACGGCAAGCGTGGCATCACCGCCGACACGGCTCTGCGTCTGGCGCGCCGCCTCGGGACGACGCCGCAATTCTGGATGAATTTCCAGACCCGATACGATCTGATGGTCGCTCAGGGAAAGCTCGGCCGGCGCCTCGCCATAGAGGTTCGGGCAGCCTGATCGGCCTTCCATGCCGAGCTTTCGATTCGAATTGCGCTGCCAGGAACGGGGCGAGCTACGGGTTGCCGGCATCGACGAAGCCGGGCGCGGACCGCTGGCCGGTCCGGTCTACGCCGCTGCCGCCGTCATCGACCGCACGCGCGCGGCGCGGAAGCTTTTGCGCATGATCGACGATTCCAAGAAGCTGAGCCACGAGCAGCGCGAGGAGGCCTACGAGGCGATGGTCGTCTCCGGCGTCGTGCAGTTCGCCATCGCGGAGGCGAGCGTCGAGGAGATCGACCGCATCAACATCCTGCAGGCGACCTTCCTCGCCATGCGCCGCGCGCTCGCGGCGCTGGCCGAGCAGCCCGAGGTCGTGCCCCCGGATGTCGTGCTGGTCGACGGCAACCGCGCGCCGCCGCAACTGGGCTGCCGCGCCGAGACCATCGTCGGTGGCGATGCGCACTCCTACTCGATCGCCGCCGCCTCGATCTTCGCCAAGGTGGCGCGCGACCGCTACATGACCAAGCTCGCCGAGACCTTTCCCGGCTACGGCTGGGAGAGCAATCGCGGCTACGGCAGCGCGCAGCACCTCGCAGCCCTGAAACTTCTCGGGCCGACCCCGCACCACCGTATGAGCTTCGCCCCTCTCAGTCGGCTAGTCTGACGGCATGGGCATCGATTCGATCCGGAACATCGACTACGTGGTTCTCCTTTGCGAGGACCTGGTCCGCGCGCGGCAGTTCTATCTCGAGGTGATGAAGTTCCGGCTCGAACGGGACATGCCCAACTGGGTGAGCTTTCATGTCGGCTCCGGGCTGCTCTGCCTCAGGCCGCGCACTCCGCAAGGCGTCTTCCGGGACGGGCCGGGCGCTCCCGGTTCGGCGTCGGTGCAGCTCGCCTTTCGCGTGTCGCCGCCCGAGATCGACGAATGCCAGGCGGAGCTCGCCGCCAAGGGCGTCGAGATGCTGGGCCCGCCGCGCGACATCCCGGCCTGGCGGCATCGCGCGCTGTTCTTTCGCGACCCCGAAGGCAACGTCATCGAGATCTACGCCGAAGTTTGACGAGTGAGGGGGAGACGCTCCGTGCTGAAACTCTACTACGCCGCCCACACCTGCTCGCTCGCCACCCACATCGTGCTGGAAGAAGTCGGCGCCGACTATTCGACCGTGCGCGTCGATTTTAGCAAGGAGCAGCAGAAGTCCGCTGACTTTCTCAAGGTCAATCCCAAGGCCCGCGTGCCGGCGCTGGTCACCGACAAAGGCATCCTGACCGAGACGCCGGCCATGCTGGTCTATGTCGCCCAGAGTTTCCCCGCGTCGCGGCTCGCGCTGATGGACGATCCCTTCGCCTTCGCCCAGGTCCAGTCCTTCAACGCCTATCTCTGCTCGCACCTGCACGTGGCGCACGCGCACCGCATGCGCGGGCATCGCTGGGTCGATCCCGCCGACACCGCGGCCATCGCCGCCATGCAGCGCAAGGTGCCCGAGTCGGTCGGCGGCGCCTTCGACCTGATCGAGCGCGACATGCTGAAGGGCCCCTGGGTGATGGGCGAGCATTATACGATCTGCGATCCCTATCTCTTCACGCTTGCGCAGTGGCTCGAGGCCGACGGCGTCGATCCGGCGCGCATCCCGCGCGTGATCGACCACCGTCGCCGCATGGCCGAACGTCCCGGCGTGAAGAAAGCGATCGCCGAGGAGCTGGCCTGAGAGTTCAAGGGAGCGCGCCTCTCCAGTGGCGCGCTCCAATGACTCCTAGGTCTGGTGGGTCGCGTGGTCAGCGTCGACTCGATCTTGTGGATTGATCGCATAAGCAATTGAATCAATTGTAATTTCTTGACCGGGACTCGGTGGATGACTCATCTTCCACAGATGCCTGTGGAAAATATCGATCGCGTGCTCGTCGGCGACTGCATCGAGTTGATGCGAAGCCTGCCCGAAGCCTCCGTCGACATGGTCTTCGCCGACCCGCCCTACAATCTCCAGCTCGGCGGCGAGCTGCTGCGGCCCGACCACAGCAAGGTCGATGCAGTCGACGATGACTGGGACAAGTTCGCCGACTTTGCCCGCTACGACCAGTTCACCAATGCCTGGCTCAAGGCCGCCCGCCGTGCGCTGAAGCCCGGCGGCACGCTCTGGGTGATCGGCAGCTACCACAAC
>JAUXST010000508.1 GCA_030679805.1 Reyranella sp.
CTTCTGATCGGTGCCGGCGTCGAGCTGGCGCTCGCGCGCAAATGAAAACGGGGCCCCGCAGGGCCCCGTTTCGTCAAATCGCGAGTCCGTCGGATCAGACCGGCATGTTCTGTTGCGCGACCATGCAGTAGAGCATGCCGATCGAGAACATGGTGTTGAAGCGGCTGGCGTAGAGCGCCGGCTTGGCGGCCGCGGCCTTCTGCTCGGCGGTCGCCTCGACCAGGCCCAGGATCTGCTGCTGTTTCGGCCAGATGATGAACCAGACGTTGAAGGCCATGACCAGCGCCATCCACATGCCGATGCCGATCATGACGAAGCCCGGGCGCAGCGTGAGCGCTTGCATGATGTAGCCCAGCATCCAGGCCAGCAGCAGTCCGGTGATCACCGTCGCCAGTGCGGCGTAGCGGAAGAAGAAGAGGACGTTGGGGGCGATGAACTTGCTGATCGCGGCGCGGTGCTCGACCGGCTGGATCTTCGGCATGGTCGGCACCTGCACGAAGTTCAAGTACCAGAGCAGGCCGATCCACAGAACGCCGCTGATCACATGCAACCAGCGCATGGCGAAGGTCGCCCAGGCATGATCGATCTTCGTCATCTGGCCGGTCACCAGACCCACCACGATGACGATGGCGATGAGCAACACGACGCCGGCGGTGACGGTGCGTCCCGGCGATGTGAAGATGGCACCCATTAGGATTTCCCCTTATCTTGTTGATGGGATTAGCGAATCCCTATGAAACTCATTGTAAACTTGTCGCTGGCTGCGTTCAACGGTCGCATATGAATGTTTATCCCCCATGGCTGGGCCCGACATGAACGCGCCCTACCGCGCACCGGAGATTTCCCACCGCTTCGTCCTGGATACGGTGCGCGCGGCTGACCGCGACCGCTTCCTCGCCGCGCTGTTCGCGCCGGAGCCCGCACGCCGCGGCCTGCTGGCTTTATTGGCCTTCGATCATGAACTTGCCCGCACGCGGACCGTCACCCGCGAACCCATGCTGGCGCGCATCCGGCTCGAATGGTGGCGCGAGGCCGTTGCCGAGGCGGCGGGGATTGCCAAGCCGCGGGCGCAGCCCATCGTCGAATCACTGAGCGAAATATCTCGGCGGCACGGCCTGACAGCCGAGGCGCTCACGGCGTTGATTGATGCCCGCGAGGAAGAGATCGAGGGGCCGCTCGATGTCCTGCGCGCGGGCCACGCACTGGCCGATCTGCAGTTGGACGTGCTGGCTGTGCGCGACGCCGCCACACGGGACGCCGCACGTGCAGTTGGCGCCGCCTGGCTGATGGGCGAGGGGCCGGAGCGCGACGCGCTGCTCGCCGAGGCGCGGGCGCGGCGAAGCGAGATCGATGCGACGGCGCTGCCGATTCTGCTCCCGGCCTTGGCGCTCGGCCGACCAATGAGTCCCTGGCGCAGGCCGATCGCGCTGTGGTGGGCCGCAAAGCGAGGCCGGTACTAGGTGTCCAGGCGCATCGACAAATCATGGGTCGTCTTCGACAGCACTGAGAACGGCCAGCACGACCGCTGCCTCGACCTGTTTCGGCGCCCCGACGGCAGCTTCGGCTTCGAGGAATTCCGCAGGGACGTCGAGGACGCTGGCGCATGGACGCCGGTTGCCTACTATTCGCGCACCGCCTATGCCTCGAACGAGGCGGCACTCGACGCTGCGATCGCGCGCGTGGTGTGGCTCGGCGAGGCGGTAAAGGCCCGCCGGAAATAGGGAGGAGGCATCGTGGCGCGAGTCAAAGCCAACGGCATCGAGATCGAGTACGAGGCGGCCGGCAACAAGGACGATCCGGCGCTGCTGCTGGTCATGGGGCTTGGTGCCCAGCTTACCATCTGGCCCGATTCACTGTTCAACGGCCTGGCCGATCGCGGTTTCCACGTCATCCGCTACGACAACCGGGACACCGGCTTGTCGAGCGATTTCAGTTCCTGGGGTGTGCCCAACATTCCGGCCGCTTTCATGAAGGCGATGAAGGGCGAGCAGCCCGACGCGCCTTATGTGTTGAACGACATGGCAGCCGATGCGATCGGCCTGCTCGATGCGTTGGGCATCGGGCGCGCGCACATGGTCGGCGCCTCGATGGGCGGCATGATCGTGCAGATCGTGGCGGCGCAATACCCAGAGCGCGCCCGCTCGATGGTGTCGATCTATTCGACGAGCGGCCGGCCGGGCCTGCCGCCGGGCAAACCCGAGGCGCTGGCGATGCTAACGGCGCAGCCGGAAGGGCCGGCGCGCGAACAACGCGTCAAGTACGGCATGAAGCTGCGCCAGACCATCGGCAGTCCGGCCTATCCGACGCCCGAAGGCGAGCTGCGCACCCTGGTCGAGAAGAACGTCGATCGCCGCTGGTATCCCGAAGGGGCGGCCCGGCAGTATCTCTCGGTGATCGCATCGGGCGACCGCGTCGAGATGCTGAAGACGGTCAAGGTGCCGACGCTCGTCATGCATGGCGAGGAAGACCCTCTACTGCCGGTCGAGTGCGGCCGCGACGTCGCCAAGCTGGTGCCCGGCGCGCAGCTTCAGACCATTCCCGGGTGGGGCCACGATTTCCCGCCGCAGCTGGTGCCCACCATCGCCGACCGCATCGCCACGTTCTGCAAAGCCGTGTGAGGACCACGCCATGAAATTCGGCATCTTCTACGAACATCAGCTGCCCAGGCCCTGGGGGCCCCGGAGCGAGTATCAGCTCCTGCAGGATTCGCTGACGCAGATCGAGTTGGCCGACAAGCTGGGTTACGACTACGCCTGGGAGGTCGAGCATCACTTCCTCGAGGAGTATTCGCACTCCTCGGCGCCGGAAGTGTTCCTGGGGGCCGCCAGCCAGCGCACCAAGCGCATCCGGCTCGGCCACGGCGTCGTCCAGCTCACGACCAACAATCCGCATCGCGTCGCCGAGAAGATCGCGACCCTCGACCTGCTTTCGGGCGGCCGTGTCGAGTTCGGCATGGGTGAGGCGGCGGGGCCAGCCGAGCTTCATCCCTTCAACATCCGCGTGCGCGACAAGCGTGAGCGCTGGGAGGAGGCGGTGAAGGCCATCGTCCCGATGTTCACGAAGGAGAGCTGGGAGTTCCACGGCGAGTACTACGATTTCCCGGCGCGCAACGTCATTCCCAAGCCGTTCCAGAAGCCGCATCCGCCGCTCTGGGTCGCCTGCTCGAACATCGCCACCATCGGCAAAGCGGGCGAATGGGGCATGGGGGCGCTCGGCTTCACCTTCGTGACACCGGAAGCCGCGCGCGCCTGGGTGCACAAATACTACAACAACCTTTTGAACAACTCGAAGAAGCTTGCCGACTATCCGAGCAATCCCAACGTGGCGATGGTGTCGGGCTTCATGTGCGCGCCCACCGATGCGGAGGCCGAAGCCAAGGCCGCGGGCTGGACCTTCTTCATCTTTGCGCTGAGTTACTACGGCCGGAAGGGCGTCGATGCGCCGGGCACGTCCAATCTGTGGGACGAGTACCAGGCGTGGCGCGGTGGGCCGGAGGAAAAGAAGGCCCTCGAATCGGGCCTGATCGGCTCGCCCGAAACGATCCGCCAGAAGCTGCGCCAGTTCCAGGCGAGCCGCGTCGACCAGGTGATCCTGCTCAACCAGGCCGGCAAGACCAGCCACCAGGACATCTGCGAGTCGCTCGACCTCTTCGCCCGCGAGGTGATGCCCGAGTTCCACGCCGCCGAGGCCGAGCACGCGGCCTGGAAACAGAAGGTGCTCGACCGCGAGATCGTGCTGGAAGATCTCGAAGTCGCGAAATACGACATCTTCAGCCACCAGAACGAACACATCGTTCGCCTCACGCCCGAGCAGCTGAAGCAGAAGATGGCGGAGAAGGAAGCGGCCGCCAAACGCGCCTAGCGTGCACCACGTTCCCGTCCTGATCGCGGGTGGCGGGCCGGTCGGCATGACGCTCGCCCGCACGCTGGCGCTCCATGGCGTGCGCTGCCTGCTGGTCGAATGCAATCCCACGACGACGCGACATCCCAAGATGGACATCACCAACGGCCGCTCGATGGAGCTGTTCCGGCGCCTCGGCGTGGCCGACAAGCTGCGCGCGGTCGCCGTGCCGGAGGAGAACAATTTCGACATTTCCTGGATCACGTCGCTTGCCAAAGACGCCGGAGGCCGCGAGCTGCACCGCTTCCGCTATCCCAGTGTCATCGAGAAGCGCGCCGAGATCCGCGCCCGCAACGACGGCACCCAGCCGCGTGAGCCCGCCATGCGGGTGAGTCAGGTGATGATCGAGCCCGTCCTGCGCGACGCCATCGTGGATCATCCGCTGGTCGATGCAC
>JAUXST010000543.1 GCA_030679805.1 Reyranella sp.
GGCCAGGTCGAACCGGTCGAGGGCGAGCGAATCGGGTCGCGTCGGATAGCGGAAGGAGACCCCGTCGAAGGCGATGGTGCCCTGCGTCGGCTTGGGTAGCGACGTTGGGTTGGCAGGCTCGACCAGGACTGGCGGCTCGGAGGCCAGCTCCGCGAGCCGCTCGGCCGCCCCCGAGGCGCGCTGCAGGTCGCCGATGGTCTCACTGATGGCGCCACCCGAGCTCGCGACCAGGACGGCATAGAAGACAAAGGCCGTGAGGTCGCCGGCGCTGATCCGGCCGGTCAGCACGTCATGGCCGCCCATCCACAAGAGGAAGCCCACGGCGGCGAAGACGATGAAGATCACCAGCGTGGTCATGATGGCGCGTCGCGTGATGCGCTGAACAGCCGCGACGAAGGCACGCTCTGTGGCGACGCCAAAGCGTGCCGCGGCACGATCCTCCTGGGCGAACGCCTGCACGGTGCGCACCGCGTCGAGCGTCTCGCCGCCCTCCGACACCATGTCGGCCATGCGCGCCTGAGCCTCGCGCGACAGCGCCCGGACCTTGCGGCCGAACAGCACGATCGGCACGACGGTGAGCGGCACCACGGCCAGCGCCAGTAGCGCGAGCTTGGGGTTGGTGATGACCAGCATGACGATGCCGCCGATGCACATCAGGGAATTGCGCAGCGCCACCGAGGCCGAGGAGCCGATCACCTGCTCGATGAGCTGGGCGTCGGCAGAGATCCGGCTCATGACGTCGCCCGAGCGCTTGATCTCGAACCATGCCGGGCCCAGCCGCACGACATGGGCGAACAGGTCCTTGCGCAGGTCGCCCACGACGCGTTCGCCCAGCCACGAGACGAGGTAGAAACGCGCGCCCGAGGCGATCGCCAGCACCACGGCGACGGCCAGCAGCGACGCCAGCGCATAATTCAGGATGTCGGGCCGGCCCTGGGCGAAGCCGCGATCGATCAGGGCCCTGAGGCAGGCGCCGAACGCGAGGACGGTGCCGGCCGCGACCAGGAGCGACAGGGTCGCCAGCACCACCCGGCCGCGATAGGGCTTGAGGTAGGGCCACAGCAGGCCGAGACCGCTCATCCGGTTCATGGCGCCCGCCAGGCGAGGGCAACGCCCAGTTCTGCGGAAAGGGTGGCCAGCAGGTCGTCGCCACCCCGCGTGTCCCGCCATTGTCCCGAAGCGCCGTCGAAGGCGTAGTGCCGTGCGCCAGATTTCGGCGAACTCAGCCAGATCTGTCGGGTCGGGGCGTGCTTGTTGACCAGCCAGACCCCAGCCTCGCCTTCGACCGTCAGGACACCGCCCTGCAGCTCGGCATCGATATGGTCGCCGATTCCCTCTTCGAGGGCGGCGAGCAGGCTGTCGGCGAGGCTTTCGAAGGACGTGTCGGCCATGGGCCCGGTCGGTCTACAGGCCCGCCGGGGGCCGGACAACCGGCTTGTCGGGGTCCCTTGAAACAGGGGGGCTGGACCGCTATACACCGCGCCCTATTGCGCCGGCCGGTCGGAAATCGGCCTCGAAGCGCTGGAGATGGTTCATGAAAGACAAGATTCACCCCGACTACCACAAGATCACCGTGGTGATGACCGACGGTACGTCCTTCGAGACGAAGTCGACCTGGGGCAAGGAAGGCGCCAGCCTGCGCCTCGACATCGATCCGAAGACGCATCCGGCCTGGACCGGCGTGCGCCAGAGCATCGATCGCGGCGGGCGCGTGCAGCGCTTCAAGGACCGCTTCGGCATGACCGGCACGGCGACCGCCGCCATGGGCGCGGGCACCAAGTCGTCGGGCGCCAAGCCCGAAGAGAAGCCAGCTAAGGCTGCGGCCAAGAAGAAGTAAGGCCGAGTTTTTCTCAAGCCTCTGCTAGACTGCCCGCCGTAATCCATTTGGGGAGACGGTGTGGTGAAGTCCGTTCGAGTCGTTTGCGCGCATGACTGCCCCGACATGTGCTCGCTCATCGCCCATGTTGAGGACGGCAAGGTCGTGCGCGTCCAAGGCGACCCCGACCATCCCTACACGGCGGGCTTTGCCTGCGGCAAAGTCAACCGCGACGCCGACCTGGTGAACTCACCCGAGCGTCTCGCGACACCGCTCAAGCGCACCGGGCCCAAGGGCTCGGGTCAATTCACGCCGATCACCTGGGACGCAGCACTCGACGAGATCGCCACCAAGTGGAAGGCGATCATCCAGGAGAGCGGCCCGCTCGCCATCCTGGGCTATGCCTACTCTGCCCACCAGGGCCTGATGAATCGCGGCATGGTGAACGGCCTGTTCCATGCCCTCGGCACCTCGCGCCTGCAGGCCGGCACGGTCTGCGACACCTGCTGCGAGGCGGCGTGGGACGCCACGGTGGGCCCGGTGGGCGGCGCCGATCCCGAGTCCGTGGTGCATTCCGATCTCGTCATCGCCTGGGGCGCCGATCTCGCCGCCACCAACGTGCACTTCTGGGCGCTGGCCGAGGAGCAGCGCAAGAAGCGCGGCATGCCGATCGTCGTGATCGACCCACGCCGCACGCGCAGCGCCAAGGCGGCCGACCTCTATCTGCCGATCCGCATCGGCACCGATGCCGCGCTGGCGCTGGGCGTCATGCACATCCTGGTGCGCGACGACCATGCCGATCGCGACTACATCGCCAGGCACACGCTGGGCTTCGACAAGGTCGAGCGCGAGGTCCTGCCGAAGTTCACGCCCGCACGGACGGCCGAGATCACCGGTCTCGCCGTCGCCGACATCGAGAAGCTCGCGGCCATGTACGGCACGGCCAAGGCCGCGCTGATCCGCCTGGGCGAAGGCATGACGCGTCTCACCCACGGCGGCCAGGCGCTGCGCACGGTGGTGCTGCTGCCGGGCGTCAGTGGCCACTACGCCGCGAAGGGCGGCGGCGCCCTCCTCCTCACCGCTGCATCGTGCGATCTCAACTACGCTGCGATCCGCAAGCCCTCGGGCCCGGCATCGGCGCGCATGGTCAATCACCTGCGGTTGGGCGAAGAGCTCCTCAACATGGCGGACCCGCCGATCCGCGCCCTCTATGTCTCGGCCAACAATCCGGCCGTGACCTGCCCGGAGGTCCACAAGGTCCAGAAGGGCCTGATGCGCGAGGACCTGTTCACGGTCGTGCACGATCCCTTCCTGACCGACACGGCGAAGTACGCCGACATCGTCCTGCCGGCAGCGAGCTATCTCGAGACCGACGATCTTTATCGCGCCTATGGCGCCTACTGGATGCAGTGGGGCCGGAAGGCCGCCGACCCCCGGGGCGAGGCACGTTCCAACGTCGATGTGGCGCAGGCGCTGGCCAAGCGCATGGGCCTCACGGACGCAATCTTCTCCCTCAGCCCCCAGGACGCCGCGCGCGAGATGTTCAAGGGTTCCACGGGCCCCGCCTCCAAGGCCGATCCCGTAAGACTCTTCGCCGGCGAACCGGTCCACATCGCCCACGATTGGGACGGCCAGCCCTTCAAGACGCCGTCGGGCAAGCTCGAGTTCTACTCCGAGCAACTGGCCAAGCAGGGCCTGCCGCCGATGCCCGACTGGATGCCCGATGCGTTCGAGGTCGCGGAGGCCGCCAAGTGGCCGCTGCGCCTGCTGACGGCGCCGGGCTACTTCCAGGCCCACACCGCCTTCTCCGGCGTCGGCTTCCTGCGCACCCGCGAAGGCAAGCCGTTCTGCATTCTCCATCCGGAGGATGCCGCCAAGCGCGACCTGAAGGACGGCGACGAGGTGCGGCTGTCCAACGACCACGGCGAGATCGGCCTGGTCCTGAAGGTCTCCGACGAGATCCAGCCCGGCGTCGTGCTGGTGCCCGGCCAGCGCCCGACAAACGAGGCGGTGTCCGGCACCATCAACATGCTGTGCTCCGACCGCTACACCGACATGGGCGAAGGGGCCACCTACCAGAGCACCTGGCTCGAGGTCGGGGCGTGGAAGACCGCCGCCGCGGCGTAAGGTCAGCAACTCCGCGCAGCCCTCATGCTCATACGGACCGCGATCGAGACGCTCGCTCATGCTCATGAGCGAGCGAGACGCTCGCGGTCCAAAAGATCATGAAAAGAGGAAGCTACTAGACCTTACTTGACCATCGTTTCGGTCGCCACGCGGACGCGGCCGCTGCGCCGCGCCTTGTCGAGCGCGTCGTGGTCCTGGTCGGTCTGCTTGGCGTAGGCGAGCGCGAACTTGGCGATGGCGTCATCGAGTTCGTCATTGTTGCCGCAGTATCCCGCGATCATCGCCGGATCACCGGACTTGGCATGCGCCAGGGCCAGCGCCCATCCGCATAGGGTGCAATATTCCTCGAATGTCTCCAGCTGCTCGACATCGCCCTCGTTGAACGTGGCGCTGCCCTTCATGTCGGCGAGCTGCCGGACGTAGAAGTAGCTGCCGTGGCCTTCGCCCCAACCGAGAAAAATGTCGGGTGCACCCTGGGTCAGGCGCTGGCCGACGACCACACGCCGTCCCTGGTTCTCGAACGGCAGCTTGCCTTCGACATACGGCGCCAGAACGGACGTCTGAGCCTGCTTGACCTGGAGGAACAGCGGAT
>JAUXST010000546.1 GCA_030679805.1 Reyranella sp.
ATGCAGCGCTTCAGGATCTCCTGGCGGAGTACGCCGGCGCGCGCCAGCCATTCGCGCGATTCGCCGTCGAGGCCGACCCGCTTGGCGATCAGGCCAAGACGATGCTGCGCCGCCCAGCACATCGCAGCCGAGAAGGTATGCACCTCCTCGCGGTCGCGGTACTCCCACAGGCCGGCATCGGGCGTGAGCGCGGCGCGATGGGCTTCGTTGCCGACGACGCAGAGCTGGCGATAGAGTTCGACATCGCCCTGACGCGGCAGGCGCTCGTCCCAGAACATCTGCGCCGCCGTCAGCACCATCGAGCCGTAGGTGTCGTTCTGGCGCTGGCCGACCGCGGCATTGCCGACGCGCACCGGTCCGAAGCCGCGATAGCCCGGCAGTGAATCGATGATGCGCTCGGTCGTGTCGGTGCCGGGCGCGATGGGAAACAGCGGCGCGATCTCGCGGACCTCGCCGCGCGTGCTGCCGGCCTCGACGATGTCGACGATGAAGCGCACGTAGCTTTCCATGGTGAGGGTGGCCGACACGCGGTTGAGCGCCGTCACCGTGTAGAAGGCGTCGCGCAACCAGGTGAACCGATAGTCCCAGGTCCGCGGCGTGTCGGCCGCTTCCGGCACCGACGTCGTGAGCGCCGCCAGCACCGCGCCGGTGTCCTCGAAGCTGCACAGCTTCAGGGTGATCGCCGCACGGATCACGGCGACCTGCCAGTCGAACGGGATGTTGAGGTCGCGCACCCAATTCTGCCAGTAGGCCTCGGTCTCGGCGAGGAAGGAACGCGCGAGCGTGTCGGGATTGTCCGCGATGCTTTCGTCGGCGCCGACCAGCAGCGTGATCGGCCGGTCGAGCGAGAATTCGGTTTCATGGAGCAGGTAGTTGATCGAGGCGTCGGTCGTCAGTCGCAGGACCGAAGTGTCGCTGAAGTAGCGCACATGGTTGCTGCCGGCCGTGACCATGGCGCGGCGCGCGCCATAGTCGAAGGTCGGCCGAAGCCGCACGGCAACCCGCGGCCGGCCGGCGGCCGGCTCCAGCCGCCGCACCAGCATGGGCGGGCGGAACATGCGGCCGAAGCGGCGGAAGCGCGGCGCGAAATCGATGATCCGGACCGCGCCACCCGCCCCGTCGATCGTGGTCTCGAGGACGGCGGAATTGTGCAGGTAGCGCTGGCGCGTCTCCTTGGCACCGGCCACGACGACGTCCATGAACCCGGCTTGCGGGTCGTTGCCGCCCAGCAGCGCATTGAACACCGGATCGCCGTCGAGCCTGCCCAGCCCATGCCAGACATGGCGCCCGTTGCGATCGATCAGGCTCGCGATCGCGCAGTTGCCGACAACGCCGAGATCGAGAGTGCTCATGGCGAAGTTCCCACGGACATCGGGCCTGCCATGGATCGGCCGTCGAGCAAGTCAGCCCCGCGCTTCAGCCAGGCGCGCACGGCGGCGGGATCGCCGCCGAAGAACTCCGCGACCCGCAGCCCCTGGCC
>JAUXST010000551.1 GCA_030679805.1 Reyranella sp.
GAACCAGGCGCGCGTGGTCACGATGAAGCGGGTGTTCATGTGCACCGCCGGCACCTTGGGCGAGCGCATGTGGGCCACCAGAGAAATGCCCGAGGCGAAGAAGTGCGGGTCCTCGGCGGCGCCGGGGATCTGGGCGCGGAACTCGGGGCTGAATTCGGCGTACACGGTCGAGAAGTTGACACCGACCTTCTCGAACACGCGACCGCGCATGATCGCCATGGTGCCGCCGCCGCGATCCTCGCCATCGGGCCCTTCCTCGCGCCGCCATTCCTTGCGCTCGAAGCGGCCGGCCGGCAGTTCCGCGTGCGTGCCTGAAAGCTCGTCTTCGATCTTTTCGAATTCGGCGCAGATGCGGTTGCGTAGCATTCCGAACCAATGCTGCGCGCTGTCCTTCCAACGCAGCACAGTCGCCTCGTCGGGAAGCGGGGAAGGGCCGTTGGGGCCGGTGGCGGTACGGGCAGGCTTGGTCATGTGAATTGCGTCATGAGAGCTGGGCGAATCCCTTGGTCTGGCGAAGGGCCTCGCTCAATACCATTGCCGCCGCCAGCGCGACATTGAGCGACCGTGCGCCCGATTGCAGCGGAATGCGGACCCTGAGGTCGGCGGCGTCGTGGACGTCGGCCGGGACGCCCGCGCTTTCGCGGCCGAGCAGCAGGATGTCGTCGGCCCGGAAGGTGACCTCGGGCAGGGGGGCGGCCCCCGCCGTCGATAGCAGGACCAGCCGCCCAGACGACTGCCCCACGAGATGGGCCTGCCGGAAAGCCGCCCAGGAGGCATGCCGGGTGATGGTGGCCAGGTCGTAATAGTCCATGGCGGCGCGGCGGATGCGCCTGTCGTCGACCGGAAAGCCGCAGGGCTCGATGATGTCCAGCGGCACGCCCAGGCAGGCGGCGAGACGGATGAAGGCCCCGAGATTCTGGGGAATATCGGGCTCGAAGAGGGCCAGGCGCATGGCTTTTTCTACTCCCGTCCGCGTCGCGAAAGCGCCGTCCGTGCGGCACGCTGTCACAGAAAGCGGCACTTGGTGCCTGCGACCAACAGAGCCTTGAAACATAAGGGGCTTTCCCGGCTATAAAGGCCAGCATCTCCTTGGGGGACGGAAAGAAACAATGGCTTCATCTAGCGTTCCGGCCGACGGGCACGGCGATCCGACGCGGCGCGACTTCCTCATGGTTGCGACCGGTGCCCTTGGCGCGGTCGGTGCGGCGGCCGTCGCATGGCCGTTCATCAACAATCTCAATCCCGCCGCCGACACGCTGGCGCTCGCCTCGATCGAGGTGAACGTGCAGCCGATCGAGGTCGGACAGGCGATCACCGTGAAGTGGCGCGGCAAGCCGGTCTTCATCCGTCACCGGACGGAGAAGGACATCAAGGAAGCCGACGCGGTGCCGATGTCGGAACTGCCCGATCCGCAGACCGACAATTCGCGCGTGACCGACACGGCGAAGAAGGTGCGGCCGGAGTGGCTGATCATGATCGGCGTCTGCACCCATCTGGGCTGCGTGCCGCTCGGCAACCTGCCGGGCCAGGACAAGGGCCCCTACGGCGGCTGGTACTGCCCGTGTCACGGCTCGGCCTACGACACGTCGGGGCGTATCCGGAAGGGACCGGCGCCGCTGAACCTCGCCATTCCGCAGTACCTGTTTCTTTCCGACTCACTCGTCCGCATCGGCTGATCGCCGTATCGATCGTACACTGATCGCCACAACTGATCCGCCGCACCGAATCGCCCAGGAGTTCGCAGCAATGGCCTCGTCTCACGGCACACCGCCGGTCTTCAACAACAAGGTGATCGCCTGGATCGATCACCGCCTGCCGATCTTCTCGTATATCGAGAAGGAATATCACACCTTCCCGACGCCGCGGAATTTCAACTACTTCTGGAATTTCGGCGCCATCGCCACCGTGATGCTGGTGCTCATGATCGCCACTGGCGTGGTGCTGGCGACCAACTACACGCCGCACGTGCTGATGGCCTTCGACTCGGTCGAGCGCATCGACCGTGACGTGCCGCAGGGCTGGCTGATCCGCGACCTGCACATGAACGGCGCGTCGTTCTTCTTCATCGCCGTCTATGTCCACATCTTCCGCGGCATGTACTACGGCTCCTACAAGGCGCCGCGCGAACTGCTGTGGATCCTGGGCGTCGTAATCTTCCTGCTGATGATGGCCACGGCCTTCATGGGCTACGTGCTGCCGTGGGGCCAGATGAGCTTCTGGGGCGCCACCGTCATTACCAGCCTGTTCTCGGCCATCCCGGTGGTGGGCGACTCGATCGTCACCTGGCTGTGGGGCGGCTTCTCGATCGGCAACCCGACGCTCAACCGCTTCTATGCCCTGCACTACCTGCTGCCGTTCGTCATCGTGGCGGTGGTCGCTCTCCATGTCGTGGCGCTGCACGTCCACGGTTCGAACAACCCGACCGGCATCGACCCCAAGGGTCCGCAGGACACCGTGCCGTTCCATCCCTACTACACGATGAAGGACGGCTTCGGCGTCATCGTCTTCCTGATCGTGTACTCGCTGGTCGTGTTCTTCGGGCCCGACATGCTGGGCGACGCGGCGAATTACATCCCGGCCGACCCGCTGGTGACGCCGACGCACATCGTGCCGGAATGGTACTTCCTGCCGTTCTACGCGATCCTGCGCGCGGTGCCGGACAAGTTGGGTGGCGTGATCGCGATGTTCGGCGCCATCGCCGTGCTGTTCGTGCTGCCCTGGCT
>JAUXST010000560.1 GCA_030679805.1 Reyranella sp.
AATGACGGTCCCCGCCTGCAAGACATAGGGCGATACGGGCCGCGCCAGCCGATCGGGGCTCGTCGTGCGACGATCGACGGGCGCGTTCACGAAGGCGAGCTTACGATCCTGGGCGTTCTGGATGGACGCTTCATCGGCCGGTGGCACAGTCCCGGGTGTCGATCCCTGAGACGGACTCGGACCTGCACTTACCGGCTGTTGCTGGCGATTGCCCGGAGCAAACAGGCGGCTGACGCGAGCTGCTTCCGTCTCCTGCACCCGGCGCTGCTGTTCCGCATCGGGTGCGGACAGACCGGACTGGGCCTGGGCTGCCACGATCGGCCGGCCGAGATCGCCGGGCAGCGGCGGCCCGAGCGGCGGGACGTCGCGAGGGACTCCGGCGTAATCGCGCGGCAACGCGGCAAGGCCGTCGGCCATGCGCGGCCGATCAGTTGTGTAGAGTTTCTGGGGCGCGGACCCGCGCAGCCGATCACTCTGCAAGGCCCACAGCACGGCGCCACAGATCAGGATCAAGGCCAATGCCGTGCCGCCGACCAAGACATTGCGTGAAAGACGCATCACGCGTGGCCCGTCCGACCGCAGCCTGAAGGGACGTGCGACGCTGGCGTTTGGGGACTCGGACAGCGACTGATCCGTCATCGCTGCGGCCTGCCGTCTGCGCGGACGATTCTGACCTTCTGCTGATTCTCACCGCCCAGCCGCAGCTCGGCCGCGGCGAACAGCCGATCGACGATCAGCACGTTCCCGTAAGTGCGGTAGTTGACGATCTCCGGCTTGCCGTCCAGACCGACGATGAAGAGCGGCGGCATCTCGCCCTGCACGATGCCCGGCGAGAACTCGACGTAGACCTTGCGCCCATCGTCATAGGCGTTGACGGGTCGCCAGGGCGGACTGTCGCCATCGATTGCGTACCGGTAGCGGCGCTGCGCCATCTCGGGAATGGCCGGCGCCGGCGGCACGGCGCGAATGCTCTTGCCTCGGGTTTCGGGATAGAACCAGGCGACCGACGGCATGTAGGGCCGCTCGTGGGCGCGCAGCTCGATTAGATAGGTACGCCGGTCGGTGTTGACCACGCGGTTGGTCTCGATGGCAGGTCGGGTCGGCTTGACCAGGAGGTGGACGCGCCGCGTGTCGCCGTTTCCGCTTTCGGTGTCGCCGATCATCCAACGCACGGTGTCGCCAGCCGC
>JAUXST010000565.1 GCA_030679805.1 Reyranella sp.
GGGCGTCATGACGGTTGGTCAGGCCGAGGTGCTCCGACAGGCCGTTGTGGGCCGTCGAAACATCCTCGTCGCCGGCGGCACCTCGACGGGCAAGACGACCCTCGCCAATGCGCTCCTGGCCGAGGTGGCCAAGACTTCCGACCGGGTCGTGCTGATCGAGGATACCCGCGAACTGCAATGCCGTGCCGCCAACCTGGTGGCCTTGCGCACGAAGGACGGCGTGGCGTCGCTCTCCGATCTGGTGCGCTCATCGTTGCGGCTGCGGCCCGACCGCATCCCGATCGGCGAAGTGCGCGGCGCCGAAGCCCTCGATCTCCTAAAAGCCTGGGGCACCGGTCATCCCGGCGGCATCGGCACCATCCACGCCGGAACGGCCATCGGTGCGCTGCGGCGCCTGGAACAGCTCATCCAGGAAGCCGTCGTCACCGTGCCGCGGGCTCTCATCGCCGAGACGATCGACCTGATCGCTGTGCTGTCGGGTCGCGGCATCGCGCGCCGGCTGACCGAACTCGCCTGCGTAAAAGGTCTCGGCGTCGACTCGGACTACGCACTCTCACCTGCAGGAGAACGTCAATGATGCGCTTCGCGATACGGCGCGCCGTCACGGCGACCGCCATTCTGCCCTCGACACTGCTGGCCTTCTCGTCGGCGGCCTACGCGGCGGGTTCCAGCATGCCGTGGGAGCAGCCATTGCAACAGGTCCTGCAATCGGTCGAAGGCCCCGTGGCCAAGATCGTTGCCGTGATCATCATCATCGTCACCGGCCTCACCTTGGCCTTCGGCGACACGTCCGGCGGTTTCCGGCGTCTGATCCAAATCGTGTTCGGCATCTCGATCGCCTTTGCCGCCTCGAGTTTCTTCCTGTCGTTCTTCTCCTTCGGCGGCGGGGTCCTGGTCTGATGACCGACCTCGTTCCCGGCTTCGTGGTGCCACTTCACCGCGCCTTGACCGAGCCGATCCTGCTGGGCGGCGCGCCGCGGGCCGTCGCGATCCTCAACGGCACGCTGGCTGCCGCAGTTGGCCTCGGTCTGCGCCTGTGGATCGCCGGCCTCCTGCTCTGGCTGATCGGTCATGGCGTGGCCGTCTGGGCGGCCAAATGGGACCCACTGTTCGTCGAGGTGGTGCGCCGCCACCTGCGCATCCCCGGTCGGCTCGGGGTGTGAGGGCCATGGCATGATGAACCTCTCCGAATACCGCAGCTCGGCCACGCGCCTGGCGGACTTCCTGCCGTGGGCGGCGCTTGTCGCCCCAGGGACCGTCCTCAACAAGGACGGATCCTTCCAGCGGACGGCACGTTTCCGGGGACCCGATCTCGACTCGGCCGTGCCGGCCGAGCTCGTCGGCGTCGCCGGGCGCCTTAACAATGCTCTGCGCCGGCTGGGCTCCGGCTGGGCGATCTTCGTCGAGGCACAGCGGCAGCCGTCCAGCACCTATCCGGAGAGCAGCTTTGCGGATGCAGCCTCCGCGCTGGTCGATGCCGAGCGCAAGGCGGCGTTCGAAGAGGAGGGCGCTCACTATGAGTCAGCCTACTTCCTCACCTTTCTCGACCTACCGCCGGCCTGGGAGTCCGCCGGTGCCGAGCGCTTCCTCTACGAGGGGCGGCATCGCAACGAGGGTGCCGATGCGCACGAGATCCTCGCTGGTTTCATCGACCGGACGAATCGCGTCCTGAAACTCCTCGAAGGTTTTATGCCCGAAAGTCGCTGGCTCGATGATGGCGAGACCCTCACCTACCTGCATTCCTGCGTCTCGACGCGGCGCCAGCGCGTGCGCGTGCCGGAAGTGCCCATGTATCTCGATGCGCTCCTGGCCGATCAGCCGCTGGCAGGTGGCCTCGAGCCGAAGCTCGGTGGCTCTCACCTGCGCGTGCTCACCATCGTGGGCTTCCCGGCGGCGACCACGCCCGGACTCCTGGATGAGCTCAATCGGCTGGCCTTTGCCTATCGCTGGTCCACCCGGGCGATCATGCTCGACAAGACCGACGCCACCAGGCTTCTGACTCGGATTCGACGGCAGTGGTTCGCCAAGAGGAAGTCGATCGCGGCGATCCTCAAGGAGGTGATGACCAACGAGGCGTCGACACTCCTCGACACGGACGCCCACAACAAGGCGATCGATGCCGATGCCGCCCTCCAGGAGCTTGGCTCCGACGTGGTCGGCGCGGCCTACTGCACGGTGACGGTCACGGTGTGGGACGAAGACCCACGCATCGCTGATGAGAGGCTGCGCCTCGTCGAGAAG
>JAUXST010000458.1 GCA_030679805.1 Reyranella sp.
ATGGCCGCGGTGATCGAGGTGTTGGCCAAGCGTATCGGCTTTCGCGTCGCGGCGGGCTTGAGCGAGCGTGTGATCTACAAGGAGCTGTTCCTGAGCGGACTTACGCTGCTGGACCTGAGGCGCGGTAGCGGAGGGCCATCGCTCACCTTGAGCCACGTCGCCGCGCGCCAGGAGGTGCGCGACCTCGTCGCCGCGCTCAATCTACCGCGCGCAGCGGCTCCTGCACCGCCGGACGCGCCCGGGACAGAGCCAGCCACGCCAGTCCCGCCAGCTGCAGGATGAAGAGAGCACCGTAGGCCCAGGTGTAGCCGTCCGGCGAATAGCCTGTCGCGGTGCGTGGCCATAAGTCGACCACTTTGCCGATCGCCCACTGGCCGGCGAAGATCACGGGGAAGACCACGAGGTTGCAGCTCGTGCTGACCCTTCCGGCATAGTCGGGCGGGAAGGAGCGGGCGAGCAGCGGCATGTATTGAATGGGATAGGCGCCGAGGAAGCCGAACAGCAGCCATGCCAGCACCGGTTCGAACGACGGCAGGAAAGCCAGCCAGGCGCAGTCCAGGGCGAACAGCACGCTGACGAGATTGGCGGAGGCGAAGTCGCTGAGGCCGGCGCGGCGGAACCAGCCGGCGAACACGCCGCTCAGCGCAAAGCCCAGGGTCATGACGGCGGTGGTGTAGAGCTGGATGTCGGCACGCACCACCTTGTCGTCGATGCCGCCGACGTCGCGCAGCCACGGTCCGATCCACAACGTGATGCTGGCGATGAACGCCACCTGCTGGAAGGTGAGCATCGGCTGGATGCGCCAAAAGAAGCCGTCGGTCAGCACGATGCCGGTGATGCGGAACTGCTCGCCGAGCGTGCCCTTGGCGCCTGGCGCACCGCGTTCGGGCACGACGGTGAAAAGGATGGCGGCGGTCGCGAGGCAGAGGCCGGCCAGCCAGAAGAACAAGCCCTGCCAGTTCATGATGGAGAGCGACCATTGCACCGGCAACGTGGCCGCCATCGCGCCGAGACCGCCCGCCATCATGTGGAAGCCGGTGATCAAGCCCCAGCGTTCCGGCGGATACCACAGCGTGATCGCCTTGATCGCCGCCATCAGCCCGCCGGCGAAGCCGAGCCCGATCAGCACGCGGGCGACGATCAGTTCCGGAAGCGAGGCTGCCAGGCCGAACATCGCCGATCCGATCGCCGCCGTCGCCATCAGCACGGTCTGGACGCGGCGCGGCCCGTAGCGGTCGAGCATGACGCCCAGGATCGGCTGGCAGCCGGCGAAGAACAGGAAGAAGGCCGACGTGAGCAGCCCGAGATCGCCCGCGGTTATGCCGACATCGCGTTCGTGATAGGGGAAGATCACCGCGTTCACGCCGCGGAAGATGTACGAAAGGAAATACGCCAGCGCGAACGGCAGGAAGACCCGCAGGAAC
>JAUXST010000594.1 GCA_030679805.1 Reyranella sp.
GGATTGTGCCATTGGGTGTGGGCGGTGGTGCCACCGAGCGACTGCGGATCAACCCATGTTCGGCTTGTGCCTCGTGCATCGGCACGTAGGCAAAATTGACCGGGATGTCCTGGCGGATCAGATCGTTGATCGGCCCTTCAAGCCCGCGCAGGCGGTCATTGTCGGCACCGGGCAGATCGAAGTCCATGCGCGCCGTTCCGTCATCGGCCATCTGCACGCCCGTGACGAGCGCACCGTCGAAACTCTGGAACACGAGGGCGTTCAGGATGTGCGTATCGGTATGGAGCTGACGCATCCTGTGCCGGAAATCCGGATCGACCTTTGCCTCGACGCGGCCAGCGAGCTCGGCGGGCGTGTCGAGCCGGTGCCACAGCTTTCCGGCCGAAATTTCAAAACCGACGACCTTCGCCTCACCACCGCTCCAGCCCAGGGTGCCGAGGTCGGCAAGCTGGCCGCCACCACCGGGGTAGAACGGCGACTGGGCGAGCGCGACCTTGCCCGGTTGGGCATCGACGATCTCGGTTTCAACGGCGAGAGTGTCGGGCTGTTCATGGCAAAAGAGGTGCATGCCGACCTCTTACGGCCAGCCGTCGCCGGACGTATTGGCGAAAATTGCTAGGCTGCGGCTGCGCGGGCAAATTGGAGTGGTGTGATGCCGTAACAGCGCTTGAAGTGCTTGTTGAGTGCGCTCTGGTCGTAGAAGCCGACCGCCGTCGCCACCTCGGCCGGCGCTGCGGCACGCCGCAGATGCCGGCAAGCCGCACCGAGCCTGACTTGCGTCAGATAGGCATGTGGCGTGAGGCCGACCGTGCGCTTGAACAGACCGATGAGCTGGAACGTCGTGAGGCCGATACCCGCGGCCAAATCCTCCAATCGGAGGTCGGATGCGAATTCGGCCTCCATGCGTGCCTTCACGCGCGCGACCAGCACGCTGTCGCGCGGCGGTACCTTCATGCCGACGACGCCGCTGCCATGCCGCTGGAACAGGGTACCGAACGACCCGATCAGCAGTTCGCGCTCGCGGAAGACGTCCCGCCCCTCCTCGATGGCGCGATGCAAGATGAGGAAACCCTGAATGAGATCGGGGTCACTGAACAGGTTGCGCGTGAAATAGGGCCCCGCATCGATGCCGAGTCCGTCGGCCACGCCGTCGAGAGCGCTCTTGGCGAGGTACATCGCGCGGTACTGCCAGCGCTCGCTCCACCCCATCCAGCCCGCGTGCGGCTCGGCCGGATTGAAGACGAACATGGTCGATGCCTGGGCGTCCTGTACCTGGCCGCGGCTCTTCACCACTGAGCCGCCCCGCTCCGTCACCGCCACGACCAGCGCGTCATGCGTATGCGGCGGATATTCATGGGTGGTGAAGTCAGCGCAGAGCAGGCTGAGGCCGGAAAGATGCCGGTCCCACCAGTACCGGGTCGAATTGCGGGGGTCGAGGCGCGCCATGATGGAAGTTACCGAGCGCCGATCGCCGCGATCAACTCCGCAATTTTCGCCAATACGGACAGGCGCTCCCTGGTCAGCGTCGCCCCATGATTGCTCGACTCTGGCGTGGCCGCGCCAAGGGCGCCAACGCCGCGGCCTATCTTCGTCACTTCACCGAAACCATCACGCCGAAACTGAAGGCGCTGGCCGGTCACCAGGGCGCCTGGCTGCTGCGCCGGGAAGTCGAGGGCGAAACCGAATTTCTGGCTCTCACCCTTTGGGAGTCGCTCGACGCGATCCGGGCCTTTGCCGGCGACGCGGTCGAAACGGCGATCGTCGAACCACAGGCGCAGGCCGTCCTGTCGAGCTTCGACAGCTTCGCCCGCCACTACGAGGTGGCGACCAAACGCTAGACGCCGCGCAGGATAGAGGTTCCGGCGTAGCGCGCCTGTGTACCGAGCTGCTCCTCGATGCGCAGCAACTGATTGTACTTGGCGAGGCGATCCGACCGAGACAGCGACCCGGTCTTGATCTGGCCGCAGTTGGTCGCGACCGCAAGGTCGGCGATGGTGGCGTCCTCGGTTTCGCCCGAGCGGTGCGACATCACGGCGCCGTAGTTGGCGTTCCGCGCCATCGACACGGCCTCCATGGTCTCCGTCAGCGTGCCGATCTGGTTGACCTTGACCAGAATCGCGTTGGCAAGGCCGCCCTTGATGCCATCGGCGAGGCGCTTGGGATTGGTCACGAACAGGTCGTCGCCCACGAGCTGGATCTTCTTGCCGAGCTTGTCGGTGATCGCCTTCCAACCCGCCATGTCGTCTTCAGCCATGCCGTCCTCGATCGACACGATCGGGTAACGCTTCACGAGATCGGCGTAGTAGTCGACCATGCCGCCGGCGTCGAGTGACTTGCCCTCGCCTTCCAGCTCGTACCTGCCCTTCTTGAAGAACTCGGTCGAGGCAGGATCGAGGGCCAGCACGACGTCCTCGCCGGGCTTGTAGCCCGCTTTCTCGATCGCCTTCATGACGAAGGAGAGCGCCTCGTCGGCCGTCGCGAGGTTGGGTGCGAAGCCGCCTTCATCGCCGACGTTGGTGTTGTGCCCGGCGTCCTTGAGCTGACTACGCAGCGCGTGGAAAACCTCGGAGCCCATACGCAAGGCCTCGGCGAAGCGCGTCGCTTTCACCGGCATGATCATGAATTCCTGGATGTCGATCGGGTTGTCGGCATGGGCGCCGCCGTTGATGATGTTCATCATCGGCACCGGCAGCAGCGAGGCCTGGCTGCCGCCGACGTAGCGATAGAGCGGCAGGCCGCACTCCATGGCAGCGGCCTTGGCGACCGCCAGCGAAACGCCGAGGATCGCATTGGCGCCGAGCCGGCCCTTGTTCGGGGTGCCGTCGAACTCGATCATCGCCCGGTCGATCTTGATCTGCTCCAGCGCATCGAGGCCGGACAGCAGATCCATGAGGTCGGCATTCACCGCCGCGACAGCCTTCAGAACGCCTTTGCCGCCGTAGCGCTTCTTGTCTCCGTCGCGCAGTTCGACAGCCTCATGCGCGCCGGTCGAGGCGCCAGAGGGCACACCGGCCCGGCCCATCGCACCACTTTCGAGTTCGACCTCGACCTCCACCGTGGGATTGCCGCGGCTGTCGAGGATTTCACGGGCGCGGACTTCGGCAATGGCGCTCATCGGGCAGGACTCCTTGTAAGGCGCGCCTCTCTAGCCGCGCGCCCGGCGCGGAGCAAGTGACGGGATGCTACGGGCTTTCTATATCGGTCCAAATGCGCCTGGGCGCGTCCGAGGAGACCGCCGCCTACCGCCAAGCGCTCTTCAGCGCCTGATCAGTCTTCCATTTCTCGACAGCGGCAACATCGTCGCAGGAGAAGGCCTGCGTGTTCTTGCGCGGCGTGCCCTCGATCCAGGCAAAGACGAGGCATTGCCGGTAGGTTTCGCCACCCTGCTTGGTCTCGACCCTGATCTCGGCGGTGGCGGCGGCACCCGACTTGGCATCGCCATAGTCGTCGATGGCGGGCGCGATCTCCCCCACCGAGCGAGCCGCCGCCTTGTTGTCGGCGTACCACTTGGCAAATGTCGTGAATTGCTCGCCCGCGACGCCCTTACCGTCGGCCGCCACATAGGCCTTGAGGTCGCGAATCAGCGACTGCGTCGCCGCCTCGGCCTTGGGCTCGGCCGCTTTGCGGCGCTCCGCCAGTCTGTCGCGCAGAGCTTTCAGGGCATCGGCGTTGGACGGCGGCGTCGCTGCGATCTGGGTTGAGGGCTCGATGCGGCGGATCGGCACCTTGGAAGCCTCGGCATTAAGTTGCTGGGCCTCGGCAGGCGTCAGCTTGCCCATGATCGGGGTGCCTCGTCCCTTCTGCCAGTCGCCGATCGCCTTGACCGTCGCCTCGGACTGCAGGTTGCCGTCGATCGGGCCATTGTACTTATCCAGCGTGCGTAGCGATTCCTGGATGCGCTTGCGGTCGGGCTCGGGGCTCTGAAGCACGGTGACGTAATCCGGTGCCGCTGCCGGACGGGTCGCCGCGATGGGTGCTCCGCCGGTTCCCGGAGCGGGCACGTGCGCAGGTGCCGGCGCTGCACTGCCACCTGCCGAGCATCCTGCGGGATTTTGGAAGCAGCGTTCGACTTCGCCGGCACTCTGCCCGGATGCCGTCGCCGGCAGAAGCACCGCCAGACCCAACAGGAGCACCACGCGGTGCATGTCAGATCCCGCCGTACGTGTTGGCGGCGAGCTGCGCGGGCATCCCGATCACCAACACGACCGGCAGGCCGCGCGAGGTCTGGCCGCGGGCGATGATATGGTCGTTCGGCGCACCTGTCTTTCTTTCGTAGGTACCGTTGCCGCTGAACTTGCCGCCGAAGCACGACAATGAGAACTTGCCGCTGTTCGGCCCCTCGTTGGTAAAGGTCCCTTCGCAAACCTGCTCGGCGCGCACATTCTCGACCGTGAAGGTAACCGAGCGGTCGCGCCCAATCAGCGCGCCGTAGCGGGTCACGCCATTGAGGCGCGCAACGTTGCCGCTGCCGTCGCGGTAGAAGATCGAAGTCGGGCCATAGGAGTCGTCGGGCAGCGTATCGCGCGGCACGACGTAGGTTCCGTCGCTGATCACGACCTTGCACTGGCAGTTCACGCTATAATTCTCTCCGAGCGGCCCAAGCTCGGCCAGCCGTCGGTTGCAGTTGGACAGCGCCACTTCCTGCACTTCGCTCTCGCTCATCTGGCCCTTCGAGTAGGAGTCGGCGTAGAGGAAGGCGCACTGGCGCGGCAGCGGCACGGCCACGACCTTGTGGCTTGCCGCCATCGTCTCGGTGTTCACCCAGTAGCGATCTGCCATCTGGTTGAAACGCAGGAAGATCGGATCGCGGCGCTCTGCCTTACCATAGGACGACAGTGCGGCGGGCTGCGCGCGAACACCCACGGCAAGCGCCGTGGCCGCGAAAAGGACGAAAAGGAGAATCCGGATCATGGCTGCCATGTTGTGACCAGAAACATGACCGAAATACGACCTGCCGTGCGGGAACATTCCCGCCAGCTTACACCAGTCGGCTCTGGTTCTTGGCCGCTCCGATGAACGAGGTGAACAGCGGATGGGGCGCGAACGGCCGAGACTTCAGCTCGGGATGGTATTGTACGCCCAGGAACCACGGGTGGTCAGGAATCTCCACGACCTCCGGCAGGATACCGTCGGGCGACATGCCGGAAAACCGCAACCCGACCTGCTCCAGCCGGTCCTTGTAGTTGACGTTGACCTCATAGCGATGGCGATGGCGCTCGCTGATCACGTCCTGGCCATAGATATCGTGCGCCATGGTTCCTCGCCGAAGGTGCGCGGCATAGGCACCTAGGCGCATCGTCCCGCCGAGGTCGCCTGCAGCGTCGCGCTTTTCGAGTTGGTTACCCTTGATCCATTCGGTCATCAAACCGACCACGGCGTCCTCGCACGGGCCGAACTCGGTCGACGAAGCGCCCTCGAGACCGAGCAGGTTCCGCGCCGCCTCGATCACCGCCATCTACATGCCGAAGCAGATGCCGAAGAACGGCACCTTGCGTTCACGCGCGAACTTTACCGCGTGGATCTTGCCCTCGGTGCCGCGCTCGCCAAAGCCGCCGGGCACCAAGATACCATGCACGTTCTCGAGGTGAGCCACGGCATCATCGCGCTCGAAGATCTCTGAATCCATCCACTCGAGGCCGACCTTCACGTTGCTGGCGAAACCGCCGTGCGTCAGCGCCTCCGACAGCGACTTGTAGGCATCCAGCAACACCGTGTACTTGCCCACGACCGCGATGGTCACCTTGCCTTCAGGCTCACGCACGGAGCGCACAACACCGCGCCAGCGATCGAGGTTGGGTTCAGCCTCAGCTTCGAGACCGAAGTAGCGGCAGACCTCGCGGTCGAACCCCTGATCGTGATAGGCGATCGGCACCTGGTAGATGGTGTCGACATCGCGCGCCTCGATCACCCGCTCCGGCTTGACGTTGCAGAACAGCGCGATCTTGCGCCGCTCGTTGACCGGGATCTCCTTGTCACCACTACGGCAGATCAGCAGGTCGGGCTGGATGCCGACGCTCAGCAGCTCCTTGACCGAGTGCTGGGTTGGCTTGGTCTTGAGTTCGCCCGCGGTCGGTACCCACGGCAGGAGCGTCAGATGGACGTACATCACGCGCTCGCGGCCGACCTCGTTGCCGACCTGGCGAATGGCTTCCAGGAATGGCAGGCTCTCGATGTCGCCGACCGTGCCGCCGATCTCGACCCGGACGAAATCCTCCTGATCGACGTCGGTGAGCACGAATTCCTTGATGGCGTCGGTGATGTGCGGAATGACCTGCACCGTCGCGCCGAGGTATTCACCGCGGCGTTCCCTGGCGATGACGCCTGAATAGATCCGCCCCGTCGTGATGTTGTCGGCCTGCTTGGCATCGACACCGGTGAAGCGTTCATAGTGGCCGAGGTCAAGGTCGGTTTCGGCCCCGTCGTCGGTCACGAAGACCTCGCCATGCTGATAGGGGCTCATCGTCCCCGGATCGACATTCAGGTACGGGTCGAGCTTGCGCAGCCTGACCCGATAGCCACGGCTTTGCAGCAGCGCGCCCAGCGCCGCCGACGAAAGACCCTTACCAAGCGAGGAAACCACGCCGCCCGTTATGAAGATAAAGCGCGTCATGGGCTTACAGCATACTAAACGTTGTTGATCGCAGCCATGGGGATATCCCTTCCGGCGGAAACTTTTCCGCGGAACGGCCGGCGGATGTCGTGGTCGTCTTAGCGGGTCGGCGCGGCGGGCTGGGCCGGCGCTGAAGGGGCAGTCGTGCCGCCGGGGATAGCCGGCGCTGTCTGACCGGCCGGCACCTGATCCATGAGGGACTTCGTGTTGCGTCCGGGGCCGGTCATGCTCCAGGCCATCAGCAGGCTGAGCGCAAAGAAGATCGTGGCGAAGATCGCCGTCAGGCGTGAAAGCACATTGGCCTGGCCGCGCACCGAGAACAGCGCATCGGTTCGGCCCATGCCGAGGCCGCCGCCTTCGCTGCGCTGAAGCAGGATGACGACGATCATCGCGGCGGTAACGCCGACATGGATAATCAGCAGCACCAGCCGCCAATCGTGCAGAAAGCCTCGTACCGCGTCCATTATTGTCCAGAGCTAGATGGGGATGTCCGCCAAGCGGGCGCTTCTAGCCGCTTTAGGCGGCCTTGGCGATAGCCAAAAATTCATCGGCCTTCAGGCTGGCGCCACCGACCAGGGCGCCGTCGACGTCACCCGCGGCCAGTAATTCGCCGGCGTTGCTGCCCTTCACGGACCCGCCGTAAAGCAGGCGCACCGCGTTGGCGTCGGGCACCAGCCCACCCAGCACCCGACGAATATGCGCATGTGCCGCAGCAACCTCCGCCGTGGTCGGCGTCTTGCCCGTGCCGATCGCCCAGACCGGCTCGTACGCCACCACCAATCTGGCTGCGGAGGCCCCCGCCGGTACACTGCCCTTTAGTTGCGTCTCCAGCACCGTAAGAGTGCGCCCGGCCTCGCGCTCGGCCAGCGTCTCGCCGATGCAGACGACCGGCAGCAGACCGGCTCGCCATGCCGCTTCGGCCTTGGCTCGCACGATGGCATCGGTTTCGCCGCAATCGGTACGCCGCTCCGAATGTCCCACGATGACATGGCTTGCACCGGCGTCCCTCAGCATCTCGGCCGAGATGTCGCCGGTATGGGCGCCGCTGGTAGCGGTATGGCAGTTCTGACCGCCGACCAGGACACCACTGCCCTTCACCGCCTTGGCGATCCCCATCAGCAACGTCGCCGGCGGACAGATCAGAACTTCGCGGTCGGTCCAGCCTGCTTGCTTGACGCCCTCGGCCACGCCTCCGGCAAGTGCCAGGGCATCGGCGGTGAGACCGTTCATTTTCCAGTTGCCGGCGATCAGCGGCCGCCTCGATCGTGCCATTCGATTTCCCCCAGGTTCGTCTCGCGGCGTGTCTAGCGGCAGAGGGGGTTGTGGTCAAAGTCCGCTTGGTTGCCTGCCAATGGGGCCAGTGGTAGGCATGGCGCCCATTCAAAAACCCCTGCCGGCTCCGTGAATCAATTCCGCAAATTCGCCCGCTTCATCATCCTCTTCGTGCTGTTCGGCATGCTGATCGTCAGTTTTGCCTTCTGGGGCATTGGCGACATGCTGCGCACCGATGGCCGCAGCACCGAGGTGGCCCATATCGGCGGCACCCGCCTGCCGCTTTACGGTTGGATCGGCGGGTCTCCGGTCTACGTCAACGAAGTGCGCGACCAGTTCAATCGCCAGCTCGAGGCGATCCAGCGGCAGACCGGACAACGGCCCGAGCCGGAACAGGCTCTGCGTTACGGGCTGCACGTCCGTGCCCTCGAGGAAGTCATCCAGCGCGCCGTGCTCGACTACGCCGTCCAGCAGTTCGGCCTGACCGTCAGTGACGCCGAGGTCCAGGCCGCGATCGCCCGCAACCCCGCTTTCCAGGGGACCGGCGGCGCATTCGACCCCCTGCTCTTCCGCAACCGACTCCAGCAGGCGCGCCTCAGCGAAGCGCAATTCGTGGCAGAAACGCGCCGCGAGATCGCCGCCGGCCAGCTCTTCGCAGTGGTGCGCAGCGATGGCCTCTCGCCCAAGTCCCTGCGCGACGACATCTTCAAGGCGGAAAGCGAGAAGCGCGTCGCCGAGACGGTCTATGTTCCCGACGCCATCATCGTCGACGTTCCCAAGCCCACAGCCGAGCAGCTCGGTGCCTATTTCAAGGCCAACAAGACCAAGTTCCAGATTCCAGAATTTCGGGCATTTTCCTATGTCATGCTCACGGTCGACGATATCCTCCCCCAGATCGCCGTGTCCGCCGATCAGCTGAAGCAGGAGTATGAGGCCCGTGCCGCCGAGTTCGGCACGCCCGAGAAGCGCGACGTGGACCAGGCGATGGCCGACACCGAAGCCAAGGCCAAGGCGATCATCGCCGCGGCCGCCGCCGGCAAGTCGCTCGAGGACGCAGCCAAGGAAGTTCTCGGCAGTGCCGACGGCGTGATCAAACTCGGCCCGGTCACCAAGAAGGAGCTGCCTCCCGGCCCGCTCGCCGACGGCATCTTCGGCCTTCCGGAAGGCATTGCGCCGGCGCCGATCCAGTCGCCGCTCGGCTGGCA
>JAUXST010000595.1 GCA_030679805.1 Reyranella sp.
AGCCAGCCGAAAATGGCCGGCGCGAAGGCGAAAACCGCCTGATTGGTGGCCACGACCAGCGCGACGACTGTTCCGACATCGGCCGGACGAAATTCCCGCTGGGCGATCAGGGGTGGTAGCGACGTCAGGTTGCCGACACCCAACCCGAACAACACGCAGCCCAGCGCCAGGACCACGTCGCCGTTACCGAATGCGAGCAGTAGGCTGCCCATCGCCTGCATCGCGAGGTTCGCCGCTGTCGCCACGCGCCGGTCCCTCTGGCCCAGCAGCCATCCGAGCAGCGTGCGCCCCAGGATGGCGCAGAGCGTGATCCCGCTGACCGTCGCCGCCGCGACACCCGGACCGAAATCCGGCGCCAGGCGCGCGATCAGATGTGCGAAGAGGCCGATCTGGGCAAACAGGCCAAGGGCAAAGGCCGCCGACATCGTGACGAAAGCCCGCTGCCGCATCAGCGTGGCACGCGACGATGGCGGTGCCGCCACTGTTGCCGGTGCCGCAACGGGTGGTGCTTTCAGGTGGAGATAGGCAAGCGGACAAACGACGACGATCATGGCGATCGCGAGCGCGAGGGCCGCCGACGACAGGCCGAGGATGGAAACCAGCGCCATCCAGAGCGGTGCGAAGAGGATGCCGCCGACACTGGCGCCGTTGAACGCCATGCTGATGGCCTTAGGCCGGTCGCGATCGAACCAGGGCGCGACCATGGCGTTGAGTGCCGCACCACTCGTGGCTGCCCACCCTGCCCCGCTCAGCATCAAGGCCGGCACGAGCTGCCACGGCTGCTGCGCATTCGCCCACGCGATCGCTCCCAACCCAGCCAGTATCGCTCCGGCAATCGTGACCTTGTCGATGCCGAACCGACGATAGGCTTCCGGCAGTCCGGCAATCAGTGCTGCACTCAAGAGATAATGGGCAGTGATCGCCGTCGAGAGAGTGGCGATCGACCAGCCGCGCGTCGCATGCAGGGTCGGCAGATAGACCGCCGGCCCATAGAAGCCGAGCCCCCAGCCAAACACGGCGACAACAAACGCAACCCAGACGACTTTCCAGCTCCCGCTCACAGCGGGCGCCGCCATGTCACGACGAGTTCGCGGCGCATCTCGAAACCCAGCCGCCGGTAGAGCGCGACAGCACCGGCATTATCGGGTCGCACATGGAGAAAAGGCACCTCGCCGCGGTCGAATGCCATCCGCATCAGCCGCGACGTGAGGTCGGCCGCATGGCCACGCCCGCGCGCCTCGGGATGAACGCAGATAGCGCTCAATTCGACATAGCCGGGCAATCGCATGCGCTCGCCGGCCATCGCGAGGAGACGATCCCCGTCCCTCATTCCAAGGTAGTGGCCGAGACGCGGCGTCCGGGATCCGAACGGTCCGGGCCTGGAGATCTCGACTAGATCGGCCATCGCCCAGGAATCGGTTTCGGACAGCAGGGCTCCCGCGTTGGACACGTGCTGCGGCGCCCCGCGCGCCACCATCTGCAGCATCGGAAAGCAATCCAACTGCTGCCAACCGCTTGGCAGCGGTTCTTCACGCATTCGAAAGAGACGTGCTTCCGTACCTGGCAGCAGATCGACGGCGAGGTCCGCGTACGCAGCCTCGCTCGGCTCGACGATTGCCGAGAACGGTGCCATGTCCCGCGGATAGTGCCGCGCCGATCCCCGCCCCATGGCATGGACGCGTTGCGGCCCGATCAGGGCGTGCCAAACGGGATTGTCGAGGACATGTTCCATCGCGCCGAGTAACATGCAGCGTGGAAACGGGCTCGCCAGATTCGGACTCCATCCTCCCGCTCGATCATCGCGAATGCGAGCGCGCGCGCAGCCGCCGCGACCGCCGCTACGACGGTCGTTTCTTCACAGGCGTGCGCACGACGCACATCTATTGCCGGCCGGTCTGTCCGGTCCGTCCGGCCCAGGCCAGGAACGTCACGTTTTATCCGACGGCCGCCGCCGCCGAAGCCTCCGGCTTTCGCCCTTGCCTGCGTTGCCGGCCGGAGACGGCCCCCTTCTCGCCAGCCTGGCAGGGCTCGCGCGCGACCGTGCACCGCGCCGTACGCCTGATCCGGGCCGGCGCGCTCGACAACGCCAACGTCGAAGCTCTGGCTGAACGGCTGGGAATTGGGTCGCGCCATCTCGATCGTCTTTTCGGCAGGCACATTGGCGCCAGTCCGCTGCAGGTCGCCCGGACAACGCGTATCCAGAAGGCCAAGCGATTGCTCGATGAAACGAAACTGCCGATGGCCGACGTCGCAGCCCGCGCCGGCTTCGCCAGTCTTCGCCGCTTCAACGCCGTCTTCGCCGAAGTCTACCGGCGGACGCCGACACAGATCCGGCGGATCCGCTTCAAGCCGGTCTGACGCAACGAAAAAGGCCCGACTTGCGTCGGGCCTTTCCGGTGCGGCTATGCACCTACTTCTTGATGGGGGACGACTTGCCGTCCTTCCAGACATAGATGTCATAGACCGGGTTCTTGATGTCGCCCTTGGCGTCGAATTCGAGGACGCCCACGGCGGAGTCGTACTTGCCGGACCGCAACGCCGTGGCAACCGCCACCGCGTCAGTCGACTTCGCCTTCTTGGCGGCGTCGGCCCATGCCTTCACTGCTGCGTAGCTGAACAGCGTGTAGCCTTCCGGGTTGTACTTGGCATCGCGGAATTTCTTCACGAGCGCCGCGTTCTTCGGATCGTCCTCGGCCTTGGGCGGGAACGACATCAGCACGCCGTTGGTGGCGGCGCCGCCCAGCTGGGCGAATTCGGCGGTTTCGAGCGAATCGAAGCCCACCATGTTCGCGGCCAATCCTTGCTCTCGCGACTGCTTGATGATCAGCGCGCCCGCGGTGTGGTAGCCGCCGAGCACGATGATATCGATCTTCGCTTGCTTCATCTTGTTGATGATCGCGGTGAAGTCCTTGTCGGTGTCGTTGTACGCCTCGTACATCGTTTCCTTAAGGCCGCCCTTGTTCAGGGCCTTCTTGGTCTCGTCGGCCACGCCTTTGCCATACGGCGACTTGTCGTGAAGGATCGCGACCTTGGCATTCTTGTTGTTCTTCAGGATATAGGCGCCGACGGTGGCACCCTGGACATCGTCACGGCCGCAGGTGCGGAACACCGTGGTGTTACCCTTGGCAACAGCGTCGTCGGTCAGCTTGGGATTGGTCGAGGCCGGCGTAATCTGCAGGATCTTGCCTTCCTTGTAGATGTCCGAAGCCGGGATCGACGAGCCGGAACAGAAGTGGCCCGCCACGAAGACGACTTTGTCCGACACCATCTTGTTGGCGACCGCCGTCGCCTGCTTGGGATCGCAGGCATCGTCGCCGATGACGAGCTGGAGCTTCTGGCCATTGACCCCGCCGGCGGCGTTGATCTCCTCGACTGCCATTTCGGCGCCGCGCTTGAGCTGCTCGCCGAAGGCCGCGTACTGGCCGGTCATCGGGCCAGCCGAGCCGATCTTGATCTGCGCGAAAGCCGGCGTTGCCATCACGGCGAGGGCTGCGATAGCGAGCGGGCCGTAGAACTTCTTCATGCGCGTCTCCTTGGTTGACTCCCCCCACGGATGTGGAGTCTTGGCGACAGCTTAGTGCCGCTCCTCCCAGCCCAGCAAGCCTCTGCGGCGGTACAGCCAGGGATACTGCTGGACCATCTGGCGCGACCGGGTGAGGCGGTAGGCGAAGGCGCCGATCGACATCTGCACGGCCCAGCCCAGCAGGAATCCAGCCACCGACCATAATTCGCCGTCGCCCAGGGCGAAATCGAGAAAGCGTAGCGTGGCCGACAGCAGCGCCGTGTAAAACACCATCTGTCCCCAATGGCGCCAGGTGATCGCCACGGCCTGCCCGGCCGCAAAGGACGCGGGGCCGACCAGGACGAGGTTCAGCACCACGACGTTGAACAGCGTGTCGCCGAACCACTCGAACATGAAGTTGTCGAGCGGGCTCATGCCTGGCTGCCTTCGAGATAGGCAGCGCGGACTTCGGCATTGGCCAGCAACTCACGTCCCGTGCCGGTCATCCGGACCCGACCGTTGACCAGGACGTAGCCGCGGTCGGCAAGCCGCAATGCATGAAACGCGTTCTGCTCCACCAGGAAGATCGTGACGCCGTCATCGCGGGCGATGCGTCTGATCGACTCGAAAATCTGGCGGACGATCAGCGGTGCCAGGCCGAGCGACGGCTCGTCCAGCAGCAGTAGCCGGGGCCTGCCCATCAGCGCCCGCGCGATCGCCAGCATCTGCTGCTCCCCTCCGGACAGCGTGCCGCCGCGCTGCCCGCGCCGCTCGGCCAGCCGCGGGAACATCGTGAACACCCGCTCGATGTCCTGCCGAAAGTGCGCGGGATCGGCGAGCGTGGCACCCATCTGGAGATTCTCCAGAACGCTCATACGCGGAAAGATGCGGCGGCCCTCGGGCACCTGGGCCACCCCACGCCGCACGATCTCGTGGGTCGGCAAGCCTGCGATGTCCTCGCCGTCGAGCCGGATGCTCCCTGCCCGCGCCCGTGGGTTGCCGCAGATCGTCATCAGCAGGGTCGACTTGCCGGCACCGTTGGCGCCGATCAGCGTGACGATCTCACCTTTGGCGACTTCCAGATCGACGCCGTGCAGCGCCTGAATGGCACCGTAAAAGGTCGCCACGTCCTTGACCGCGAGCATCGGAGGCTCAGCCATCGAGCCCCTCCTCGTCGGTACCGAGATAGGCTCGGATCACCGCGGGGTTGCTCTGGATTTCGGCCGGCGCGCCCTCGGCGATCTTGCGGCCGTAGTCGAGCACGACGATGTGGTTGGAGATGTTCATGACCACGCTCATGTCGTGCTCGATCAGCAGCAC
>JAUXST010000603.1 GCA_030679805.1 Reyranella sp.
CGACGAGTACCAGGACACCAACGTCGCCCAGTATCTCTGGCTGCGGCTGCTGGCGCAGGGCACGCAGGACGTCTGCTGCGTCGGCGACGACGACCAGTCGATCTATGGCTGGCGCGGCGCCGAGGTCGGCAACATCCTACGCTTCGAGAAGGATTTCCCCGGCGCCACCATCGTCCGGCTGGAGCGCAACTACCGTTCGACACCGCACATCCTGGCCGCCGCCTCGCACCTCATCTCCCATAACGAGGGCCGGCTCGGAAAGACGCTGTGGACGGAGATGAAGGAAGGCGAGCGCATCGCGGTGCGCGGCGTGTGGGACGGCGACGAGGAAGCGCGTGGCATCGGCGAAGAGATCGAGGCGCTGCAGCGCGACAAGCATAGGCTGTCGCAGATGGCCATCCTGGTGCGCGCCGGCTTCCAGACCCGAGAGTTCGAGGAACGCTTCATCACCATGGGTCTGCCCTACCGCGTGATCGGCGGCCCGCGCTTCTACGAGCGCCAGGAAATTCGCGACGCGCTGGCCTATTGCCGCGTCACGGTGCAGCACGACGACGACCTCGCCTTCGAGCGTATCTACAACACACCACGGCGGGGCCTCGGCGAATCGGCGCTGCGCACGCTCCGGCAGATCCAGCGCAGCCAGAAGATCTCGCTGTTCGAGGCGACCCGGCGGGCGCTCGAGACCGACGAATTGAAGGCCCGGCCGCGCAAGTCGCTGGGCGACCTCATCCGCAACTTCGAGCGCTGGCGCGCCATGCTCGACGGCATGAGCCATGTCGAGGTCGTGGAAACCCTGCTCGACGAGTCGGGCTACACCGACATGCTGCGGCTCGACCGCTCGCCCGAGGCCGAGGGCCGGCTGGAGAACCTGAAGGAACTCACCAACGCCTTGCAGGAATTCGACTCGCTGCCTGCCTTCCTCGAGCATGTGGCGCTGCTGACCGACATGGCCGACCGCAGCGACACCGACATGGTGAGCATCATGACCCTGCACGCCGCCAAGGGCCTGGAGTTCGACACCGTTTTTCTGCCGGGCTGGGAGGAAGGCCTGTTTCCCAACCAGCGCGCCCTCGACGACAAGGGCCTGGCCGGGCTCGAGGAAGAACGCCGGCTGGCCTATGTCGGGCTGACGCGTGCGCGCAAGCGGGCCTATGTCTCCTTCGCCGCCAACCGACGCATCTTCAATCAGTGGCAGGCCGCGATCCCCTCGCGCTTCCTGCGCGAGCTGCCGACCGGACACCTGGCCGAGAGCAGCGACGCAGGGCTCTACGCCACCTATTCGGCCGGCCATCACGGCGGCCTGCGCGACCAGGCAAGCGGCTTCGACTACGAGAACCTCGGCACCGGCGGCGCGCGACGCACGCGCTGGCGCGACGAGACGCTGGACGACCGCCGCGCCGTGGAGGGCGACAAGCCCGACCTCAGCGTCGGCCAGCGCGTGTTCCACCAGAAGTTCGGCTACGGCCGCATCGTCGCGGTCGACGGCAACAAGCTCGACATCGAATTCGAGAAAGCCGGCGCGAAGAAGGTGCTCGACAGCTTCATCGAGGCGGCGTGATCAAGATATGCACGGGAGAAACGTCATGGTTCGTCTGTTCGCCCTCACCTTGGGCCTCATTTTTGCCGCCGGTGCCGCGTTCGCCCAGACCGGGAAGGTGACGGTCGTCACTTCCTTCTCCAAGGACGTGACCGATCCTCTCAAGAAGGCCTTCGAGAAGGCGGTCCCAGGCGCCACCCTCGAAGTGCAGAACCGCAACACCAATGCCGGCGTGAAATTCCTCGAGGAAACCAAGGCCAACAACCAGATCGACCTGTTCTGGGCCTCGGCACCCGACGCCTTCGAGGTGCTGAAGGGCAAGAAGCTGCTCAGCCCCTACAAGCCCAAGGCCACAGGCATCGCCGAGAAGGTCGGCTCCTATCCGGTGAACGACAAGGACGGCTTCTATTCGGGCTTTGCCGCCTCGGGCTACGGCATCATGTGGAACGAGCGTTACGTGAAGGCCAACAAGCTGCCGACGCCCAAGGAGTGGCAGGACCTCGCCACCGCGCCCTACTTCGATCATGTCTCGATTTCCGCCCCCTCGCGCTCGGGCACGACGCACCTCACCATCGAGACCATCCTGCAGGGCGAAGGCTGGGACAAAGGCTGGCGCCTCATCAAGGAGATCTCGGGCAACCTGCGGCAGGTGACGGACCGCTCGTTCGGCGTGCCGGAAGCGGTCAACTCAGGCCAGGTCGGGTACGGTATCGTGATCGACTTCTTTGCCTTCTCTTCCCAGGGTGCGGGGTTCCCGGTGAAGTTCGTCTATCCCTCGGTGACGACGCTGGTGCCGGCCAATGTCGGCATCGTCGCCAACGCCCCCAACAAGGCGGGTGCCGAGGCCTTCATCGAATTCCTGCTTTCGCCCACCGGCCAGGAGGCGCTGCTGGAGCCCACCATCCGCCGCCTGCCGGTCCGGCCGGAGACCTACGCCAAGGCCCCGGCCGACTATCCCAATCCGTTCAAGGACAAGAACCTGCAAGGCCTGCTCACCTTCAACGCCGAACTGTCGGAGAGGCGCAACGCGGCGGTCGACACGCTGTTCGACCAGCTCATCACTTTCCAGCTCGAGCCGCTGAAGGCCGCCACCAAGGTACTGCATGAGGTCGACGCGGCGCTGGCGAAGAAGGACAATGCCCAGGCCCGCGCTCTGGCCAAGGAGGCGCGCGACCTGATTGCGGCCATGCCGATCACGGCGGCCCAAGCCGCCTCGCCCGAGATCCGTGCCGCCTTCACCGGGGCCAAGGAAAAGTCGGCACGCCAGGCCGAGCTCGAACAGCAATGGGCGGCCTTCGCCAAGGAGAAGTACACCGCCGCCAAGGCCAAGGCCGACGAGGCACTGAAGCTCGCCCGCTGATGGCCCTCGCGGGCACGCGTTCGGCCGGCCAGGCCATCCTGGCCCTGGTTATCGCCCTCTTCCTCGGGGTGTTTTTGGTCGCGCCGGTGGCGACCGTGGTCTATGTCGCCTTCACCGAAAAGGGCAGCGGCGCCCTGACACTGGTCAACTTCCTCGACTTCGCGCGCACCGACCT
>JAUXST010000615.1 GCA_030679805.1 Reyranella sp.
CGCCAGCACGATCAGGCCGCCGAACAGCAGATTGCGCCAGTCGCCCATGAAGCGCAGGCCTTCGATCAGGAAACCCTGGATGAAGACCGCCGCGAGCAGCGTGCCGAACACGTTCGAAAGACCGCCCAGGATCGGATAGGCGATGGCGAAGGTCGCCAGCACGACGCCGAACTGGGCATGCTCGATGTGTGTGGTGTAGTGGGCGAAGATGCCGCCGCCGATGCCGGCGATGAACCCGCCCACCGTCATGGCCGAGACCTTCACCGCCGTGATGTTGATGCCGACGCTTTGCGCGGCAAGTTCGTCCTCGCCGACCGCGCGCAGGACAGCGCCGACGCGTGAGTGGTCGAGCCACCACAATCCGGCCATGACCAGCGCCACCACGGTCCATATGAAGAGCACGACATCGAGGGTCGACCAGCCGTGCTCGGGAAAATAGCGGATCTGGCGGAAGCCTTCGGCGCCGTGCGGCCCGAGGTGAAGGGTGCCGGCCTGGATCTGATAGGTGAAGTTGAAGAAGAAGAGCCGCACGGCCTCGCCGAAGGCGACGGTGGCGACCACCAGCATCAGGCCCTTGACCCGCAGCGCGGGGAAGCCGACGGCGCAGGCAACCGCGCCGGAGATGAGGGCGGCCACGGCGAGGGCCGGGATCAACGGCCATTGCGCGAGGACGGTGAGCATCCCGGCGACATAGGCGCCGACCGCGAAGAAGCCGGCCTGGGCCAGGCTCACCTGGCCGGTGAGCAGCACGCAGTAGGCCGACAGGCCAAGCAGCGTGTGGACGCCGATGATCTGGATGAGGCCGAGATAGAAATCCATTTCGTCGTGTCCCCTGTCCGTCGCGGCGTCAGTCGCGGCCCGACGACTTGGCGAAAATGCCGCCCGGCCGGAACACGAGGAACGCAAACAGCAGCAGCATGATGTAGAGGTCGCGTTCCGACACGCCACGGAAGAACTGGAAGGCGTTCTCCAATCCGCCGACGATGAGGCCGGCGATGATGGCGCCCGGGATGCTGCCGAGACCGCCGATCACGGTGACGATCAGTCCCTTCACGGTCAGAGGCAGCGACAGCAGTGGTGACAGCATGCCGATGGCGGCCCCGGTCATGGCGCCGGCAATGCCGCCGACCACCCCGGTGATGACGAAGGTGAGGACGTTCACCTGTGTCGTGCTGATGCCGCAGAGCCGCGATGCCGTGGGCTGCTGCGAGACCGCCCGCGTGGCGAGCCCCAGCCTGGTCCGATAGAGCAGCAACAGCAGGACCGTCATGCATACGCAGCCCAACGCGAAGACGAACATCAGGTCGCCGCGCAGGCCGAACGGCCCGACCTGGACGATCACGTCGGAGAACAGGGCCGGGTAGTTGAGCGGAACGCCGGCGGTCGTGTGCACGATGATCTCGTCGATCAGGAGCAGAAGGCCGACCGTCGACATCAGGGTGGCCAGCGGATTGGCGAGCGGGATGAACCTGAAGCCGACGAGATAGACGAGGCCACCGATCGCTCCGCCGGCCACCGCCGCCGCCACGAAGACGAGAACGGCGGGCGCCTGGACCACGGACATGACCAGGAGGCTCGCATAGGCCGCCCCAACCGAGGCCGCGGCGTAGGAAAGGTTGATCTTGTGCATCACGCCGAAGATCAGCGTGAAGCCGATGCCGAGCAGCGCGTAGGTGGTGCCAAACAGCACGCCGTCGGCGACCGATTGCACCGCGTCGATCAGGTCGAGGAGGTCCACGTCAGGATCCCGGATGCAGCGACGGAAATGGAGGGCTCGTCCCGGACGGTGGGCCGCCGAAGCGACCCACCGATTTGCCCCAGGCCATCACAGCGTGGGCCGTCACAGCGTGGGCTTGTAGAGGACCTGCCAGCTCCCGTCCTTGGCATGGACGTAGAGGTACGGCTTGATCGCCTCGCGGTCCGCCGTACGGCCGACCTTGCCGAGAAGGCCCTTGGTCTCCTTCAACGCCGCCAGTCCGGCGCGCATCTTGTTGCGATCCGCCTGCACGGTGTCGGGCTTGGCCATGATCTTCTGACTCTCGATCACGTCCTTGAGGATGAACATGATCTCGTAGGCCGCGGCGCTGTGCAGGTCGGCGCTGCCGCCGAACTTGGCGACCTGCTCGGCCGCCAGCTTCGCTTCCGGCGTCACCGGCGCGAAGCTCGTTGGAATGATGATGCCTTCGGCCTGCTTGGCGCAGCCCTGCAGCGTCTCGATGCTGGACGAGCTGGTGAGCCCGATCAGGAGCTTGGGCTTGACGCCCTGGCGGGCCATCTCCTTCAGCACGCCGCAGGTCGTGAAGGGATGCGCCGAGATCGCGACGATGTCGGCGTTGGCGCGCTTCATGTCACGGACCTGCGTCGAGAAGGTCGTGTCGTTGAGCAGCCACTCGGAAGTCCCGAGCACCTGGAGGCCGGCGCCTTCCGCCTGGCCCTTCATCACGCCATAGGTCGCGTTCGAGTGGGCGAAGTCCTTTTCCACGCCGCCATACATCGTCTTCAGGTCGGGATGCTCCTTCCTGATCCAGGCGATCAGCGACTTGTACATCTCGAATTCGCTCGGCACGTTGCGGAAGGCCCATTCGGAGATCTTCGCCAGGCCGCCCTTGGCCGCGACGTCGGCGATGATGGGGAACTGCAGGCCGCTGTCGGTGGCGTCGCCCACCTTCTTCTGCAGGATGCCGAACAGCGACTCCGCGACGTTGGAGCAGGTCGGGCCAACCGCGACGAAGGCGTCGGTCGAGGCGATGCGGCGAACTACCGAGATGCCTTCCTCGGCATTGCAGCGGTCGTCGAGGAAGTCGACGGTGAACTTGGCCTTGGTGCCGTCACCCAGGGTGACGCCGCCCTTGCTGTTGATCTCCTCGGCGGCGGCCTTCATCGCCGCCTCGCTGTTGATGCCGAAGACGCGAACGACGCCGGATTTTGCGCCGAAGCCGGTGATCTTGACCGTGCGCTCCTGGGCCAAGGCGCTCCCGGGCAGGGCCAGCATCGAACCTGCGAGGAGTACGGCCAGCACAGCATGCAGACGTCTCATGGTTTCCTCCCTCGATATAGTGGTACTTGTTCTTGGTCTTACGACGCTGGAAGCATAGCATGCCCCGCCATGCGTAACATTGGGCTGGCGGGCTCGACCATTGCGGCGAGAGTGTTGTGCCGCAATGCACCATGCCCCTGATGATAGGCGATAGTGGCGACCTAGAATGTCACGGATCCAACATTCCGGCCAAGTCATGCGCTCGCTCGATGCCATGCTGGCGGGAAACCAGTGGGCGCGCGACCTCACCGCCGATCAGCTCCAACGCGCGCGTACGGCCATCATCGTGCGTGACCTGGAGCCGGGCGGCCATGCCTGTCGCAAGGGCGACCCGGCCAACGCCTGGGTCGGCGTGGTCGATGGCCTGGTCAAGCTGGGCTGCGTGTCGCCCGAGGGCAAGTCGGTCACGTTTGCGGCGGTGCCGGCCGGCTCATGGTTCGGCGAAGGCTCCGTGCTCAAGCGCGAGACCCGTAAATACGATGTCGTGGCCCTGCGCCCGTCGCGCGTTGCCTTGATGCCGGAAACGACCTTCTTCTGGCTGCTGGATACCAGCATCCCGTTCAATCGCTTCATCCTGATGCAGCTCAACGAGCGGTTGGGCCAGTTCATGGCGGCTTTCGAGCACGACCGCCTGCTCGAGCCGGAGGCACGCGTGGCCCACGCCCTGGCCAACATATGCCATCCCGTCCTCTATCCGGGCCACGACCGCTCCATCGAATTGTCCCAGGACGAACTCGGCCACCTCGTCGGGGCGTCGCGGCAACGGATTAGCTAGGCACTCGGCGTGTTGCAAAAGGCCGGGCTGATCAAGGTCGACTACCGGATGATCATGGTCCTCGATATCGACGGATTGCGGAGCTTCGGCACCTGAGCCGGTCCTGGCAGCCGTCGGAAATGTCACCGCCGGGACAATCCGACGAATCGTCCTCTGGTAGCATCGTCCGAAGAAAGTAGGCCCCGGAGCCGGTGCTGTTTCCAGCACCTTGCCGAACAGTGCCACGCCGAAGGAGGAGCGATATGGCGAAGCCGAAAGCTGTCCGGAGGCGCGGGGCTCCCCGCAAGGCCGGGAATGCCAAGTCACGCCGGTCCGCTGGCGGAAAGCCTGCCGCAAAGCGGTCCGGGAGCGCGCGCAAGCCAGGCGATATCTTCGCAAGTCTGCGGCCGAGCCGGGCCAATTTCGCCCCGCTCACGCCGATCTCGTTTCTGCCGTGGACGGCCGCAATCCATCCGGACCGCCTCGCCGTCGTGCACGGCGCGCAGCGCTTCACTTACCGCCAGCTCCAGGAACGCGTCCGCCGGCTCGCCTCGGCGCTGGCGCGCCACGGCGTGCGCCCCGGCGATACCGTGTCGGCGATGCTTCCGAACGTTCCGGCGATGCTGGAAGCGCATTTCGGCGTGCCGATGCTCGGAGCCGTCCTCAACGCGATCAATACGCGTCTCGATCTCGCGACGGTCGCCTACATTCTGGAACACGGCGAGGCGAAGGTGCTGATCACCGATCGCGAATATGCCGCCCAGGTCGGCCCGGCACTCGCCCGTTTGAAAAAGCCGCCGCTGGTCGTCGATGTCGACGACCCGCTCTACGCCGGGCCCGGCGAGCGGCTCGGACAAATCGAGTATGAAGATTTCATCGCGACAGGCGATCCTGACTTCGTTGGCCGACCGGTGCCTGACGAATCGGGCCCGCTCGCGCTCAACTACACCTCGGGCACCACCGGCAATCCCAAGGGCGTCGTCTACAATCACCGCGGCACGTTCCTCGAAGCGGTCGGCAATACGATGGCGTGGCCGCTTCCGCCGAAACCGGTGTATCTCTGGACCCTGCCGATGTTCCACTGCAATGGCTGGTGCTTCCCCTGGTCGGTCACCGCGATGGGCGGCACGCATATCTGCCTGCGCCGGGTCGATCCCGCCCTGATCTTCCCGTTGATCGCCGAGCATGGCGTGACGCACATGTGCGGTGCGCCGACCGTGCTCGGCATGCTGGTGAGTGCGCCGGCCGAGCAACGCTGCCGCTTCGATCACGTCGTCGATATCCAGACTGGCGGCTCGCCGCCTCCCGCCAAGGTGATCAAGGGGATGGAGGAACTCGGCTTCCGCGTGACGCACATTTACGGAATGACCGAGCTGCTGGGTCCGTCGACCCTCTGCGTGCCGCAGGATCACTGGGCCGATCTGCCGCTCGAGGAACGCGCGGCCTTGAGTGCCCGGCAGGGCGTGCGCTATCCGGTCGTCGAGGGGCAGATGGTGGCCGATCCGAAGACGCTCGAGCCGGTGACGCCGGACGGCGAAACTGTCGGCGAGATCATGGTGCGCGGCAACACCGTGATGCTCGGCTATCTCAAGCAGCCGAAGGCGACCGCCGAAGCTTTCCGGGGCGGGTGGATGCACACCGGCGACCTCGCAGTCGAACATCCGGACGGCTATGTCGAGATCAAGGATCGCGCCAAGGACATCATCATCTCCGGCGGCGAAAACATCTCGAGCGTGGAAGTCGAGATCGCGCTCTACAAACACCCGGCGGTGGCGCTCGCCGCCGTGGTTGCGAGGCCCGACGAGAAGTGGGGCGAGACGCCGTGCGCTTTCGTGCAGCTCAAACCTGGAACCGACGCAAGCGCCGACGAGATCATCGCGTTCTGCCGCGATCAGCTTGCACACTACAAGGCGCCGAAATCGGTGGTGTTCGGGCCCCTGCCGACCACCGCCACCGGCAAGATCCAGAAGTTCGTGTTGCGCGAGCGGGCGCGTGCTGACGTCGGGTCCGCAAACGCATGAACACGACCGGCGACCTCTGGCCGGCGATTTAGCGCCGCGTCAGTTTTTCGACGACGGCATCGAGCTGGTCGAAGTCACGGATTTCGAGCGTGAGCAGGCTCTGCTCGCCCAGGCCGCGCAGTTTCAACTCGGCTTTCAGGCCGAGCGCTTCTTCGATGCGTTTTTCGAGCGCTCGCGTGTCCGCACTCTTGGGCGCAGCCGACGGCGCCTTGCCGGTCTTCGGCTTGCTCTGTTTCTTCTCGGCGCCGGCCAGCCGCTCGAGCTCGCGCACCGAGAGCTTCTCCTCGACGGCACGCGCCGCCATCAGGGCGGGATCGGCCAGGCCCAGCATGGCGCGGCCCTGGCCGGCCGTGAGCTGGCCGGCGCGGATCATCTCCTGCACCGAGGACGGCAGATCCAGCAACCGGAGCGTGTTGGCGACGTGCGGCCGGCTCTTGCCGACGGTCTTGGCGACGTCGTCCTGGGTCTGGGTGAATTCCTCCATCAGGCGCTTGTACCCCTGGGCCTCGTCGATCGCCGTCAGGTCGGCGCGCTGCAGGTTTTCGATCAGGCCGATCTGGAGCGCGTCCATGTCGCCGATCGAGCGGATGACGACGGGCACCTCGTGCAGCTGCGCGCGCTGCGCCGCGCGCCAGCGGCGTTCACCGGCGATGATCTCGTAGGTGTCGGCGGCGTCGCGCAGCGGACGCACCAGGATGGGCTGCAGCAGGCCGAATTCCTTGACCGACTCGACCAGCGTCTCGATGCCCTCGAAGCTGGTGCGCGGCTGCATCTTGCCAGGCTTGAGCTGCCCGATCGGGAGCGTGAGCGGAGGCCGGTTGGGCGCATAGGTATTGGCGATTTCGGTGCTGGGATACTCGGGCAGCGGCGGCGCCGCGGCGGGCGGCGGCGGTGCTGCCACGGTGCGGGCGACCTCCTCATCGCCGAGGAGGGCGGAGAGACCGCGGCCGAGGCCGCGCGGTTTAGGGGACTGGCTCATGCGAGGTTGCCTGCTCTGCTGCGGTGCGCCGGCGACGAATGAACTCGCTCGCCAGCAAAATATAGGCCTGCGATCCGGCGCAGGCGTTGTCGTAGATCAGCACCGGCAGGCCGTGCGAGGGCGCTTCGGCGATGCGCACGTTGCGCGGGATCGTGGTGCCGAACACCAGTTCGCCATAGTGGGCGCGGACGTCGGCCTCGACCTGCTGGCTGAGAGTCATGCGGCGGTCAACCATGGTCAGGACGACACCGGCGATGTGCAATCTGGGGTTGAGTCTTTTCTTGATCCTCTCGATGGTGGTGCCGAGCGCGCCGATCCCTTCCAGCGCCAGGAACTCGGCCTGCAGCGGCACCAGCACGGCGTCGACGGCGACCAGGGCGTTCAGCGTCACCAGCCCCAGCGAGGGCGGGCAGTCGATCAGGATCGTCGTCCAGCGGCTGCGGTCCGGGGCGGCGCCCAGCGCATCGGCCAGGCGGTGCTCGCGGCGTTCCAGGTCGATCAGCTCGATTTCCGCGCCGGCCAGCGACACCGAGGCCGGCATGACCGAGAGATTCGGGATCTGCGAGGCGCGCGCGCAGTCGGCCAGCGGGGCCAGGCCGAGCAGGAATTCATATGATCCGGGTGAGCGCTCACTTCTTGGGATGCCCAAGCCGGTCGAGGCATTTCCCTGAGGGTCGAGATCGATCAGCAGGACCTGTTCGCCGACCGCGGCCAGCGCCGTGGCGAGGTTAATCGCCGTCGTGGTCTTGCCGACCCCGCCCTTTTGATTGGCGATCGCGAAGACGGTAGGGGCCGATTCTGAGTATGACGGCATCAAGGTCGGTCACGCTGGTGAAGGGCTTGCCGGGAAGTTCCCAGTCCTTCATGGCCTCCGCGAGTTCAGCCTGCCAGTCTTTCCCCTTGTGGAAAAGGCAAATAGTGGTATCCGTCCGGTGCGGCCGAGCCCATTCGAGCAACTGGCCGAGCGGCGCCAACGCCCGGGCCGTGACGACATCGGCCTTGGCCGGTGCTACGGTCTCGATGCGCCCGATCACGATTTTAGGCTGCTTTTGCAGGCCCATGCGCCGCGCCGCTTCGCCCAGGAAGGCGGCTTTTCGGGCGTCCGATTCGATTAGCGTGACGTCTAGGTCAGGCCGCATCGCCGCCACCACCAAGCCGGGAAATCCGCCGCCGCTGCCCAGATCGGTCAGTGTTTTGGCCCTTTCCGGGATCAGGATGACCAGTTGCGCTGAATCCAGGACATGGCGGACCCAGATACCTTCTATTGTGGTCCGGCCGACCAGGTTGATTGCTTTTTGCCAGCGCACCAGCGTGTTGACTAAAGCTTCGAGCTGGTCGCGTGTTTCACGTGAAACATCGACGCCGAGTTGGCGCATTTCCCGTAGGAACAAATCCCGTCCGGCCTGGATGTGGCTCATGCTCAGCTATGCCGCCTGGCGGCGGACATATTTCAGCAAGGCCACCAAAGCAGCGGGAGTCACGCCGGAAATCCGGGCGGCCTGACCCAGGGTCGCCGGGCGGTGTGCCTGCAGCTTTTGCCGAACCTCATTGGAAAGGCTGCCGATCGCGCCATAGTCGATATCATCCGGCAGCCCCAATGCCTCGTCCCGCCGATAGGCGCCAATATCCTGACGCTGCCGAGTGAGATAGCCGGCATAGCGGGCGTCAATGGTAAGCTGCTCGGCGACTTCCCCTTCGACCGGCGCAAGCTCCGGCCAGAGTTCGACCAGCTCGCTCCAGGCAATTTCAGGGTAGGCCAGGAGGTCCAAGACCGAGCGCAGGACACCGTCCTGATTGATGGTGATGCCTTGCTTGGCCAAAGCCGACGGGCTGATCTTCAGCTGACCGGCCAAATCCCGCGCTTCAGCAAGCGCTTGTTGTTTCACGTGAAACATTCTTGCGCGCTCGGAACCGACGCAGCCGATCTCCAGACCGCGCGGTGTCAGTCTCAGGTCGGCATTATCGGCCCGCAACCAGAGACGATATTCGGCGCGGGACGTGAACATCCGATAAGGCTCGGTGACTCCCAAAGAGACCAAATCATCGACCAAAACACCGAGGTAGCCATCGGCGCGATCGACGATGAAGGGCTTTGCCAACACTGCATTCAATCCGGCGATCAGCCCCTGCGCCGCAGCTTCCTCGTAGCCGGTCGTGCCGTTGATCTGGCCTGCCATATAAAGTCCCGGAATCCGCCGAGTCTCCAAAGTGGCGTGCAGCTCTCGTGGGTCGATATGATCGTATTCGATGGCATAGCCCGGCCGAAGCATGGCTGCATGCTCCAACCCCGGGATGGTCTGCAACATCGCAAGCTGCACGTCGCGGGGCAGGGAGGTCGAAATGCCGTTGGGATAGACCGTGTCGTCGTCCAGCCCTTCTGGTTCGAGAAAGATCTGATGCCTATCTCGCCCAGCGAAACGAACGACCTTGTCTTCGATCGACGGACAGTAGCGCGGACCCACGCCTTCGATCTGGCCCGAATACATCGGCGCGCGATGCAGGTTGGCGCGGATGATCGCGTGCGTGGCAGCCGTCGTCGTTGTGATGTGACAGGCGATCTGCGGCGTGGTGATGTGATCGGTGAGATACGAAAACGGCACCGGCGGATCGTCGCCGTCCTGGCGCTCCAGCGCGCTGTAGTCGATCGTGCGACCGTCGAGCCGGGCCGGCGTCCCGGTTTTCAGCCGCCCCAACCTGAAACCCAGTCCATACAACGTCTGCGCGAGTGCAGTGGACGGTTCCTCAACCCCATCGCCCCGCGCGCGGCCGGCCGGGATCTGGGTTTCGCCCATATGGATCAGGCCTCGCAGGAACGTCCCCGTCGTCAGGATCACGCGCCCCGCGCCGATGGCGCGCCCCGATTCCGTGAGCACGCCGGCACACGCCCCGCTGGCATCGAGAAGGATGTCCGCCACCGCCTCGGCCCGAATCTCCAACCCCGCCTGCTCCGCCAGCAGCGCCTGCACGGCGGCGCGATAGAGCTTGCGGTCGGCCTGGGCACGCGGCCCGCGCACCGCCGGCCCCTTGGAGAGATTGAGGGTGCGGAACTGGATGCCGGCGCGGTCGATGGCCCGGCCCATGATCCCGTCCAGCGCATCGATCTCGCGCACCAGATGGCCCTTGCCCAGCCCGCCGATCGCCGGATTGCACGACATCTCGCCGATGGTCTCGATCCGGTGGGTGAGCAGCAGGGTGCGGGCGCCCAGCCGCGCCGACGCGGCCGCGGCCTCGCAGCCGGCATGGCCGCCGCCCACCACGATCACGTCATAAGGAAAGGACCGCTGCATCGCGCCTTAAGTCGGGGAAGAGTGCCCCGAGGTCAAGGGCCCGGTGCGCCGGCCAGATCTCTCGGCTACACTCGTCGAGTGCGTGTATTCGGCATTGCTTCCACAATCCTGTCTGCCCTTGCGCTTCTGTTCGCAGCGAACGCCCACGCCCAGAGTGCCGGCTACACCTGGCTCGTCGATCGCCAGACCTACGTGATCGACGCCGATGGACGATGGACCGTGGTCCTCGAAGCCGAACGCAAGGCACACGATGCCCAGGCCGCGCGCAACGGCGCCCGCATGGACATCTCCTACTCCGCAAGCTCGCAAAGGATCGAGATCCTGGAAGCAGCGACGCTCAAGGCCGACGGCCGGCGGCTGGCGGTCGCTGACGACAAGATCATCGACATCGCCCCGCAGGTTTCGCGCGAGGTCGCGCTCTACACCGACAACCGGACCCGAAGCATCGTCTTCCCGAATGTCGAGGCGGGCGATTCCATCCGCTTCGCTTACCGCCTGACGACTTTCGACCTTTCGTGGCCGGGCTATTCCAGGAGCAACGTGTGGCAGACACCACATCGCACCAAATTATCCGAGCGCATCTTCGAGCGTCCCGCCGGCATGCCGCTTGGCGTCGAGCATCACGGCGGCGACTACCGAACCGAACAGGTCGGCGAGCGCGTCCGGCAGATCTTCTCCTGGCGCAACGAAAAATCGGTACCGGACGAAGCGGGTTCGACATCGCCCGCCGACTGGGGACCGCGCTTCGTGGTCTCGACCTTCAAATCCTACGCCCAGATCGGCGACCGCTACGCAGCCCTTCATGCGACGGCATCGGCCGTCACACCGGAAGTCTCGGCGCTTGCCGCCGAAATCGTCGGCTCGACCGCCGATCGCGCGATGCAGGCGCGTCTGTTGTTCGCCTGGGTCACCCGGAACATACGCTACGTCGCGGTCTCGGTCGGGCAGGGCAAGCTGACGCCGACATCCGCGCCAGAGACGATCGGGAACCGCTACGGCGACTGCAAGGCGGTGGTGGCACTGCTCGCTGCTCTGCTGGCGGCGAGAGACATTGCCAGCGAACCCGCTCTCATCAGCATCAACGTCGCGAAGTATGAACTGCCCGAGACGCCGACAGCGGACTTCAATCATGTCGTTCTCTACGTTCCTGAATTCGACCGTTACCTGGAACCGACGTCGCAATATTCGTCGTTCGGCACATTGCCGTGGGGCCACTATGGCAAGCCGGTCCTGCACGCCGTCGCCGGCAAGTCGCGCACTTCGCGCGTGCCGCGTGAAAGAGCGAAAGACAATGTTGCCGAGACGCACACCATCGCCACGATCTCGTCGGATGGACGCATCACCGGAACGACCCACGAGAAAGCCAGCGGCACCATAGCGACCGACCTCAAGACCCTCGCCACCGGAGCGGACGAGGCCAAGGCCAAGACGCAACTTCGCCGCTTCGGGCCACCCGGAACGGGTAAATGGATGAAGCGGGGGAAGGACGCGTCCGCCGCCGAGGTGGAACTGAGCGCCGAATTCAAGCTCACCGACGAAATCGATCTCGGCGCGGGCGAGGCGCTGACGCCGCCCGTGGGGTTGCGCTTTCTCGCCCGACCCGGTGCGTTTCTCCTCGGCACGCACGATACGGCACGGGTCCATCCGTTTCCCTGCCATGCCGGCCGCCAGATCGAGACGATCGAGGTGATCCTGCCGGCCGGGTTTCGGCCGGCGCGCTTGCCGGCGGACAGGAGCTGGAAGACTTCGATCGCGGAATATCGATCGGTGTATGCCCTCCGCGGCGAAGCACTTTACGTGCGGCGGGAATTCGTCGCGCATCCTGAAAGCCAGGTGTGCGGGCCAGAGCACTCGCGCGAGCTTGTCGAGTTGATGTCGAACATCCGCCGCGACCAGCGCTCCGTCGTCGTGTTCGACAAGAAACTGTAGATGGATTGAGCGGCGGTTATGCCATCCGTGGAGAAACACTTCATGTGCGGCGAGAATTTGTTGCACATCCTGAAAGCCAAGTGTGCAGGCCGGAGTATTCGCGCAAGCTTGGCGTTTTTGCTGGTGCTGATCATGGCGCCTTCACTTGCGCATGCTGAATTGGTGGATCGACTCGTAGATGCTTTCGTCAAGATTACCGAAAGCCCCGAGATAGTGCCCGCAGAGCGCCTGCGACGCAGCGGCATAGTAAAGTGGACCGTTCCGATCGAATTCAATGTGGTCGGAGCACCCTCTTCCGAGCTTAGCCGTGAAGTCGAGGCACATATGGCTCGCTTGGCGCAGCTCTCTGGCTTGCAGATTCGACAAAATGGCAGCTTTTTGTTGAACAAGATGGGCATACGGCAGCCGGTCGATACCCCACACAC
>JAUXST010000465.1 GCA_030679805.1 Reyranella sp.
GTCGGCGTCCAGATCGCGCATCCGGATGCCCTCGTCATCGACATTGCGGGCGAGGCTTCGATCCAGATGTGCATGCAGGAAATCTCGACCGCCGTTCAATTCATGCTGCCGGTCAAGATTTTCATCCTGAACAACCAGTACATGGGCATGGTCCGGCAGTGGCAGGAGCTGCTGCACGGCAGCCGGTATTCCGAAAGCTACATGGAATCGCTGCCTGATTTCGTGAAGCTCGCCGAGGCGTTCGGCGCCAAGGGCCTGCGCTGCCACGAGCCGGCCAAGCTCGACGACACGATCAAGGAGATGATCGCGCTGCCGCATCCCGTCATCGTCGACGTCATCGTCGACCAGAAGGAGAACTGCTTCCCGATGATCCCCTCGGGCGCCGCCCACAACGAGATGCTGCTGGGTCCGGACGACAAGGCCGGCAAGGTGTCGGAAGAAGGCATGGTGCTGGTGTGAGCAAGGACACTCCCGTGGTCGCCCATACCATCTCCGTCCTGGTCGCCAACGAGCCGGGCATTCTCGCGCGCGTCGTCGGCCTCTTCTCCGGGCGTGGCTACAACATCGAAAGCCTGACGGTGGCCGAAACCGATGCCAAGCAGAGCCTGTCGCGCATCACCATCGTGACCAAGGGCACGCCGATGATCATCGAGCAGATCAAGGCGCAGCTCGACCGTCTGGTGCCCGTCTATCGCGTGCGCGACCTCACGGTCGAGGGTCCGCACATCGAGCGCGAGCTGGCGCTGGTCAAGGTCAAGAGTACCGGCGACAGGCGGGTCGAGGCGCTGCGGCTGGCCGACGTGTTCCGTGCCAAGGTGATCGACGCCAAGGCCGACTCCTTCGTCTTCGAGGTCACCGGCAATTCCGACAAGGTCCAGACCTTCGTCGGCCTGATGGAGTCGCTGGGCCTAGTCGATGTCGGCCGCACCGGCATCGTCGCCATGTCGCGCGGCGGCGAGCCGCTCTGACCGGCCGCCTTCGCTACTTGCGGCGATGCTCTTCCGGCGCCGGCTGACGGGGCGGCTCCTCGATCGCCAGGCTCTTCAGCTCGGCGACCATTGTGAGAACGTACAGTCCGACATTCACGGCGATCCATATGACGCCGAAGAAGTCGGCATAGGTCACGACAAGTCCTGCGATTTCGAATGGCCTGGGCGGGATGAAATAGAAGACCGCGTTCGCCACCAGAAACAGACAACGCACTTCGGTCAAGCCCATGCCCGCGGTGGCAAGGTGAAAGACGCGGGTCACTTCGGCGCGCAGGAGCGACTGCACCGTCATCATCAGATAGGCGGCGAGACCGAGGGCGGCGATATCGAGCCTGACATAGCCGGACAGGCCGAGCCCAAGAGCGAAGAGAAACTGTCCGACGACGTCGATCGACTGATCAAGAAAGAATCCATAGCGCGGGCGCTCGATGCCCTGTGCGCGCGCAACGTTGCCGTCCAGGGAATCGCCCAGCCAGTTGAGGACCAGTCCCGCGTTCACCACCCACAGCCAGGCGGCCTGGCCCGGCGTCAGGAGGTAGCCGATGAAGGCCACGACCGCGCCGGCAAAGCCAAGCAGCGTCAGCTGGTCCGGGGTGATCCAGGTGGGCAGGCGCAGGGCCAGCCAGGCGAAGGCGCGATTTTCCGGCCCGGAAAGCCACCCATGATTCTGGCGAGACAATGCCGAGTCGGGTTTAGCCGGCATCAGGTCGTGCTTCCGAATATTGTGGGATGCCAAGGCTCATCATGCACTGCTCGCGGGTGGTCTGCGACTTGACCACGCTCCGGGACACTTAGCCAACGTGAAACCGCGTGTCTTGGGTCATGCGACGGCGAAGCCATTCGGGAAGGACAATCGACAAGCGCGAAAACCAGAAGGGTACGGCGGGGAAGCCGATCAGCGGGCTGTTGTCGCGCAGGCCGCGCAGGATAAGGGTTGCCGCCGCGTCGGCTGAAATCTCCCCCGGACGGGCCCCGAGATGAACGTCGGCCATGCCGGTCGAAACGAACCCGGGACAGGCAACGACGACGCGGATGCCTTCCTGGGCCACGGCCTCGCGCAGGGCCAGACCGTACGACATCAGTCCGGCCTTGGAGGCGGAATAGGCGGGTGCATCCGGCAGCGGATTCAAGGAAGCCAGTGACGCCACCAGAACGATATCGCCCCGGCGGCGGCGCCGCATGCCGGGCAACACGGAATGCAAGGTGTCGATTGCCGAAAGCAGATTCACCTCTAGGACGCGTCGCGCCGCCGGACCTGTTTCGACGGTCTGGTCGGCATGGCGGCCGTCGAGGATCCCTGCGCTCACGACAAGGAGGTCGATGGGGGCCTTGCCGTCGACTTCACCGAGAAAAGCTGACAGGCGCTCGCCGTCGCGGACGTCGATTGATGCTGCAAGGCACTGCGCCCCTTTTTCATGACAGGCGGCGGCAACGCTCTCGAGGCGATCCGTGTCGCGCCCGATCAGGGCGAGCTGCCTGCCCGGTCCGGCTAGAGCGTGGGCCAGCGCGGCGCCGATGCCACTAGACGCGCCCGTGATCGCGATCGATTTTGGATCCATGTCTGGCATTCCGTGGTCTCGAACAGAGGCTGATAGCCTGTTGTGCCGGTCGATCCCCGGGACGTCCAGTAGCTCTGATCAGCGTGAGCAGAAGCGTGGCGCCTCACCGTCTGGCGATGATGTCCACGAGAGACGGGCCACTCTGAATCTTCGGCAGCTCATCGGCGACTGTTTCGAGGACGCTCTCGATCTGTTCGGGCGTGTGCCGGCTCGTCATGAAGAACCGCAACCTCGCCTGGTTCTCGGCAACACCCGGAAATATGGCAGGCGCCACGTTGTATCCTCGCGCGAGCAGACGCTCCGTGAGGATTACGGCCTGCGGCGAACTGCCCACGATGACGGGAATGATCGCCGCACCGACGCTGAGGCCGGTGTCGAGTCCGTGCGCCCTGGCCCGCGCGAGGAACAGCAGGCCGTTCTGCCGCAGTTTCTCCAGCCGCCAGGGCTCGTTCCGCATCACCTCGATGGCTGCGAGGGCCGCCGCGGTATTCGGCGGCGCCAGGCCGACGCTGTACACGAACCCGGGCGTTTCATACTTGATCAGATCGATGAGAGGACGGCTGCCGGCAATGTAGCCGCCGGTCGACGCGAAACTCTTGCTGAGCGTGCCCATCCATATCTCGATGGCCGTCGGGTCGACGCCTTGTTCTTCGGCAATACCCCGGCCGGTCACGCCCAGAACGCCGGTCGAATGCGCTTCGTCGACCATCAGCCAGGCACTGTAGCGGCGCTTCAGCTTGATCAGCGCGGCGAGGTCGGGGGCGTCGCCGTCCATGCTGTAGAGACCTTCGACCACGATCAGTGCCCGGCGATGCCGGGCCCGGTTGAGGCGCAGGATGCGTTCCATCGCATCGATGTCACCATGGGCGCACAGGATGTGCTTGGCGCCCGATAGTTTGGCGCCCTCGAGCACGCTGTTGTGGATCACGGCATCGGTGACGACGAGATCTTCCGGTCCCAGCAAATGGCCGATCACCGTTACATTCGTCGCATGGCCACCGACGAACGCCACGGAGTCCTCGGTGCCATGCAACCGTGCTAGCTCGGCCTCGAGGTCCCGATGGATCTGTCTTTCCCCGGCCGAAAGCCGGCTCGCCGATACCGACGTACCGAAGCGGTCGATCGCGGCCTTGGCGGCGGTGTCGACAGCCGGATGGCCGTTCAGTCCCAGATAGTCGTAGGAGGAGAAGTTGACGACGATCCGCCCGGCGATCGAGGTGGTCTCGGCCGCGCGGCCATCATGCAACCGGTACCAGGGATTCTGGATGCCGGTGATGGCGCCAGCTGCCTTCGTGATCTTGTGGATCTCGTATTCAGGCAGGGTATTGAAGTCGAATGCCTGTCCGCTTCCGGTGGTTGCGGCGGGTGCCAGCCGATTGCCGGGTCGGCTCGGGCTGCCTTGTTCCAAGGCACTTCGCACACGGTCGACGGTTTCCTGCGCCGAGACCGGATTGCGGGCGGTCACGATGATCCGTCCTGTTCCCGCATTTTTGCCAGAACGGCGCTGATGGCTGCCTGCTGGTCGGCGACGTTCGTAGAGACGGCTTCGGCGGCGAAATGGCTGGTTGCTGCCGCGACCAATACACCGGGCACCGATTCCTTCTGGCCTTCTCCGGTGATGAGAGGCATGACGCGCCGCGCGACGTCCGCCGGCGTGATGCCGCTTGCCAGCGACATCATCGGCAGCTCGATCTGCAAGGCCGTTTCGACGGTGGTTCGCAGCTCGAGCATCATGAGCGAATCCATGCCGATCTCGGCAAGGGGTTGGTGCCGGTCGACCTCCTTGGCGGGGAGGCGCAATACGCGCGCGATCTCGGCCACGACGATTTCCAGCAAGGCAGCCGTCGCCTCCTCCGGAGGCAGCGTCCGCAGCCTCTCTAGCGTCGCGGCTGCATCCGCGTCCTGACGCGACGCCGCGGCCGCGCCGACCGCGGTGAATGTCGGGCTGCGGGTCGCCACGAGTTCGCGTTTGGCGATTCCCCAGTCAATGCGGGCAATTGCGCAGACGGCGGCCGTTTGCCGGCCTTCCCGGTCGTAGACCCAGTCCAGTCCATCCAAGGCCGTTCGCGCCGAGATCAGATTCGAAGCGAAGCGCTTCTTGAGATTGATGTCGGTACCGATATGCCGCGACAGGTAGCCCGCATCTTCGATGCCGCCCCAGGCGACGGCAAGGGCGGGGATTCCGCGAGCCTTCATCTGGCGCGCCAAGCCTTCGAGGAAGGCGTTGGCGGCGACATAGTTGAATTGCCCGGGATTGCCGAACAGCGTCGTCGCCGACGAGTAGAGAAGGAGATAGTCGAGGTTGAGACCTTGGGTGAGGCGCTCGAGATGGAGCGCGCCGGCAATCTTCGGCCGAATCACCTTTTCGATTGCTTCCTGGTCCATGCCCTCGATGAGGCGGTCGTCGATAACCATGGCTGCATGGACGATTCCCTTGACGGGCCGGCGTGCCGCAACTTTCCGCATGAATATCCCGAGGGCGGCACCGTCGGCTGCGTCTACAGTGGCGACCTCGACCTCGACGCCCTGGAGGCGCAGGGCATCGACCTTGGCTTGCGCCAGGTCCGAAAGCTTACCGGAACGGCTGGCCAGCACCAGCTGGGTGGCTCCACGTCTGGCCAACCATTCCGCCGTTGCCAGGCCGAAGCCGCTCGTTCCGCCGATCACGACGTGGACACCCTTGTTGTCTACCGGGAACTTGCCGTTCTGCCCAACCGTGGCGGTGGCATGGGCGGCCGGTGTTACGACGATCTTGCCGATGTGCCCGGAGCGCTGCATCAGCCGGAACGCGTCGCCGACGTGTTCTCCGGTGAAGACGCGGTACGGCAAGGGCACCAGTTTGCCTTTGGCGAAAAGTCCTACCACGTCGGCAAACAGGCTTTGCGCCAGTTCCCGGTGCTCGTCGAGCAGCTGGTCGATGTCGACCCCGAAATAGGTCAGATTCCTGCGGAATGGTCTCAGCCCGAGATGGGTGTTGGCATAGAAGTCGCGCTTGCCGAGTTCGATGAAACGTCCGAACCGCCCGAGGCAGTCCATAGAGCGGATCATGGCTTCGCCGGCCAGGGAATTCAGGACGACATCGACGCCCTTGCCCCCCGTATGGTTGAAAATCTCGTCGGCGAAGGTAAGCGCCCGCGAGTTGCACACATAGTCGGCGCCGAAATTGCGAAGCAGGGCACGCTTTTCCTCACTGCCGGCAGTAGCGATCACCTTCGCGCCGCAATGTTGGGCGATTTGGAGGGCAGCCAGCCCGACGGCACCTGCACCACCATGGATCAAGACGGTCTCGCCACGGCGAAGGCGTCCGAGATGGACCAGCGAGTAGTAGGCAGTGAGGAAGGCGACCGGCAGCGTGGTCGCCGCCTCGAATGTCAGCGCCTGGGGCAGCTGGCTGACGGCGAACACGGGAGCAACGACATGGCTCGCAAAGGCGCCGGGAACGAACGCGACGACCCGATCGCCAGTGTCGAGGCCCTCGACGCCTGGGCCTGTCCTGGTCACCGTGCCGGCGCATTCCATGCCGAAGCCGGCGCCGGCATAGCCATCCTCGAGGGCTTCCTCGGGGAGAAGGCGTAGATTCCACATGACATCGCGGAAATTGAGGCCCGTTGTGGCCACCTGGATCTCGACCTCGCCTGGTCCTGGCTCCGGCCGGTCGCCGGAAATCCATGCCAAGGCTCCGCGTCCAGCGCCGTGGCGCGTGGCCAGCCTCAGCGCCGTATTGTCCACGGAAGACACAAGCGCCGCATGCAGGCTGCCGCCACATTCGACACGGAACACCGTCCGCCTGCCGGTCGTGAAGAAGAGTTCCCGCTCGTTGT
>JAUXST010000466.1 GCA_030679805.1 Reyranella sp.
GGCGGCTATTCCAAGGGCAAGGGCGGCTCGATGCACATGTTCAGCCGCGACAAGCATTTCTACGGCGGGCACGGCATCGTCGGCGCCCAGGTGCCGATCGGCACCGGCCTTGCTTTCGCGCACAAGTACACGGGCGGCAAGAATGTTTCGCTGACCTATTTCGGCGATGGCAGTGCCAACCAGGGCCAGGTCTACGAAGCCATGAACATGGCAGCCCTCTGGAAGCTTCCCGTCATTTACGTCATCGAAAACAATCGCTATGGCATGGGGACTTCCGTCGAGCGCGCGTCTGCGACCACCGAACTTTACCGACATGGCGAGGCCTTCGGCATCCCGGGCGAGCGGGTCGACGGCATGGATGTGCTGGCGGTGCGGACGGCCGGCGAAAAGGCCGTCGACCATGCGCGCAGCGGTGCGGGACCGTACATCCTCGAGATGCAGACTTATCGCTATCGCGGTCATTCGATGAGTGATCCGGCCAAGTACCGGACCAAGGAAGAGGTCGACAAGTACCGCAACGAACGCGATCCGATCGATCACCTGCGCAAGCGGTTGCTTGATGCAGGGCTTACCGACGAGACAGCACTCAAGGCGGTGGACGCGGAAATCCGCAAGATCGTTAACGATGCCGCCGAATTCGCGCAGCACAGTCCCGAGCCCGATCCGTCGGAACTCTGGACCGATATCCTGATCGGAGCCTGATCCCATGTCGATTTCGGTTCTGATGCCCGCTCTGTCGCCGACGATGACGGAAGGCAAGCTTGCCAAGTGGCATGTGAAGGTGGGTGACGTGGTGAAGTCGGGTCAGGTGATCTGCGAGATCGAGACCGACAAAGCCACCATGGAAGTCGAGGCCGTGGACGAGGGGACGGTGGTGCAACTCCTGGTGGCCGAAGGCACCGAAGGCGTCGCGGTCAACACGCCGATCTGCCTGCTGGCGTCAGAAGGCGAGAGTGTCGCTGACGCGGCCAAAGCTATCCCGGCCGCTCCCGCCACAGCGCCCCGCAGCGAGCCGCCGCCGCCTGCAAGCGTGGCCGTGCCGAGCCCCACACCCATCCTGGCGGCGCTATCGGCTGAGCCGGAGTGGAGCGGCAAGACCGTTCACATGACGGTACGCGAGGCGCTGCGTGACGCCATGGCCGAGGAGATGCGCAAGGACGGCAACATCTTCCTGATGGGCGAGGAAGTCGCCCAGTATCACGGCGCCTACAAGGTCAGTCAGGGCCTGCTCGAGGAATTCGGTGACAAGCGCGTCATCGACACGCCGATCACTGAGCATGGGTTCGCCGGACTCGGTGTCGGCGCGGCCTTCGGCGGCCTGAAGCCAATCGTCGAATTCATGACCTTCAACTTCGCCATGCAGGCGATGGACCAGATCATCAATTCGGCAGCCAAGACGCACTACATGTCGGGCGGCCAGATGACGTGCCCTATCGTGTTTCGCGGCCCCAACGGTGCCGCTTCGCGCGTCGGCGCGCAGCATTCACAGTGCTACGCGAGCTGGTACGCCCACGTCCCTGGTCTACGCGTGCTGGCGCCGTGGAGCGCCGCCGATGCCAAGGGCCTGCTCAAGGCCGCCATCCGCGATCCCAATCCAGTGATCTTCCTCGAGAACGAGATCCTCTACGGTCAGTCGTTCGACGTGCCGGAGGATCCCGACTTCGTCCTGCCGATCGGCAAGGCCAAGATTGAGCGGGCCGGCAAGGACGTCACCATCGTCGCCTTCTCGATCATGGTCGGAAAGGCTCTGCAAGCGGCCGAGGAACTCGCCAAGCAGGGGATCGACGCCGAGGTCATCAACCTGCGCAGCCTGCGCCCGTTCGACACCGAGACCATCGTCAATTCGGTGAAGAAGACGAACCGGCTCGTGTCAGTCGAAGAGGGTTGGGCGTTCGCTGGCATCGGTTCGGAACTCTCAGCCCTGATGATGGAGCACGCTTTCGACTGGCTCGACGCACCGGTAAAACGCGTTGCGGGTCTCGATGTGCCGCTGCCCTATGCCGCCAACCTAGAGAAGATGGCCTTGCCGCAATCGAGCAACATCGTCGAGGCCGCTCATGCGGTCTGCAATCGTTGACGCGGGGAGGGTAGGTCCATGGCCATCAATATCCTGATGCCCGCGCTGTCACCGACGATGACGGAGGGCAAGCTCGCCAAGTGGCACGTGAAGGTGGGCGACACGGTCAAGGCCGGTCAGGTGATGTGCGAGATCGAGACCGACAAGGCGACGATGGAGGTCGAAGCGGTCGACGAAGGCCGGATTGGCCAACTCGTCGTACCCGAAGGTACCGAAGGCGTGAAGGTGAACGCCGTCATCGCCATCCTCTTGGAAGAGGGCGAGAAGTCGGTGCCCGCCGGTGCGCCTGCTGCTCCCGCGGCGGCCCCTGTCGCGGCATCTGCACCTGTCGCGTCACCGGCACCCAAGGCAGTCCCACCTGTCGCCGCTCCTGCGGCACCGGCACCTTTGGGGGCTCGTGTCTTCGCGTCCCCGCTTGCCAAGCGCATTGCTGCGGAAAAGGGACTCGATCTTTCCCGAATCCAAGGCAGCGGTCCTGGCGGGCGTATCGTCAAAGCCGACGTCGAGCAGGCCAAGCCGGGTGTAGCTCCTGCGGCCGCCCCTGCACCGAAGGCTGCTCCCGCGTTCAAGCCTCAGTCCATTCTTGCGGCGCCAGGCGATCAGCGCATCCCGCACACGTCGATCCGCAAGGTGATCGCGCGGCGCATGCTCGAATCCAAGCAGCAGGTACCGCACTTCTATCTGACGGTGGAACTCGAAATCGACGCTCTGCTGGCGGCTCGCCAGGCGATCAACGACGTGGTCCGCAAGCAGGGCGCCAAGGTCTCGG
>JAUXST010000641.1 GCA_030679805.1 Reyranella sp.
CCCCGCCGACGATCCGTCCGGCTGTGGGGTGGACCGAGGTGCGAGGAACGCATCCGAGGACTGATGAGACGGTCATCTGCGGCTGCCCGAGGTGGGGCTGCAGGGTCAGATTCTCGACGATGTCACAGGTGGGCGCTCAACCTGTGTCACAACATTTGTCTCAACTTGGTGTGACACTTTAGTGTGACACGCGGGCAGGGCCGGGGAGGCGGGGTGCGGCGGGCCGGGCACGCCCCGGACGCATCAGGAGAGGCCGATGAGCAACGAAGCGATCAGGCAGAACGTCAAGGTTTGCATGTTCGATCAGTACGGGACGGTGGTCGACATGCAGGGCGGGCTCACCGCGATTGCCACGCCGTTCCTTCAGAAGAAGGGCTGGAAGGGCAGTCCGAATTCCTTCGTGACGTGGTGGCGCCGGACGCACTACGAGAACTCGATGATCGACGCCCTGCTCCATCGCGAGCACACGCCCTACCGCGAGATCGGCCATCGCGCGGTCGCCCACGTCATGGATCGCGCGGGCATCAGCTACACGAAGGACGAGGTTCGATATCTCGTGGGTGAAATCGAAAAGCTGAAGCCGTTTCCGGAGGTGCCGGAGGCGCTCGCGAAACTCGGCACCAGATACAGGCTTGTCGTGCTCTCGAACGGCGATCCCGACATGCTCGAGGCGGCGAAGCAACATCACAAGGTCCCCTTCGACAAGGTGATCTCGGTGGCCGAGGCCAACTCCTTCAAGCCGCATGTCGCCACCTACACCAAGGCCGCCGAGCTGTGCGGCGTCGCGCCCGACCGGATCCTCTTCGTCGCCAACCATGCCTTCGACTGCATCGGGGCTAAGTCGGCCGGCATGCGCACGGCCTTCATCGATCGACGGAGCCGCCCGTTCGGCGAGACGCCCCATCAGCCGGACATTCTCGTCCCAACCATGAAAGACCTCGCCGATGCGATTGTCTGAAGCCGAGCCACTCTACGTCGACCAGGTCTGAGGTGAGTCATGAACGACGATATCGGCCGTCTGGCGATGCGCGAATACGAGGTGGCGCTGCCGGACGGCACCCAGGCGAAGCTGGCCTTCGCCCTGTGCGATCTCGCCCGGGAGAATGCGCTGGCGCGGCATGCCCGCAAGCGCGGCGCTGTCGCCTTTGGGCTGCTGGGGTTCGAGGGTTTTTCCGCGGCGCCCGCCCATCCGGTGCTCTGGGTCCAGACGCGCGCCGGCATGGAGATGACCGTTTCGGACGGCGACCATCCGCCCGGGCTCGAGCTGCAGCGGCTGATTGCGCGTCACGTCGCCCTGTTCTTTGATGATATCAGCGACGTGGCGCCGGGATTGGCGGCGCTGCCGCTCAGCGCCGGGGAGGAACGCCCGAACTGATGCCCGAGTTTCGGGCGTCAGAGCAGGATCAACACCCCGCGGCATGCCGCTACGGCCAGGCCCCCGATGGTGGCGGAAATGGCGCAAGCGCTCAGGCGCGCCAGCTTGATCGACGCCTCGGTTTCGGTGGTCTCGTGTTCGATCGATCGATAGAGGCTCCGTGCCTCCTGGGCGCGCGCCATTGCCCGCGCGAAGGGCATGGAGGTCTTTCGCCAGCCATACAACCCTCCCATGGCAACGCCGAGGACGATCCAAAAGCTCATCATTCGAACTCTCCGCAGTTTCCGGTTGAAATACTTTGCATGCCTTTCTCGGATTTGCGCCGTCCGGCCGAGCCGATCGTGTTTCGCTCGGTGTCTGGAACGGATCTGGAAAACTTCAGACACCAGAGTCCGGACCCGTCAGCCTCGTGAACTCGGTCCTTCGAGGAGCGTGCCAGTATCGTACTGGCGGTGGCTTGATAGAGATGCGTATTCGACTTGGTGGATTGCGCGGGCGTCGACGCAAAGAGGAGCGCGGCGCAAATGCAAGCCGCGCCAAGGGCGACGTAATCCTGGAAGGGTGTCATGGTAGGTTCTCCATGGCGGTGCTGGTGGCTTGGTGCTCGTTGACGTCGGAGTATCCGGCACGATCGTGACGATTGCAGCGGTTCCGCCCGGCCATTGCGTTGCTGCGTGTATCCAGGAGAGCTCTGGAAATCTTCTGAAACCCGATTGTGGTCGTGGCCATCCGTCCAGGCTCACCAGGTGAGAGCCGAAGGCAGGCTGTCCTTCATCACGCCGTACACGGAGACGGTGCGGTAGAGCGACGTGAGAGCCTTGTCGTATTCGTAGATCGGCGCGTTCGTGACGTAGACGACGTCGCGAGCGCGGATGTTGAATTGCTGGGCGACAAAGAGCGACACCGGCTGCATGAGGTCGAGCCGGAATATCGTGGAGTGACCGTTCGGTTCGAGCTTGGGATCGTTGAGACGAAAGACGAAGATCCCGCTTTTGTTGGCGCGTGCGTCGTTCAGTCCGCCGGCGGCGCCCAGGGCTTCGAGCAGGCTGAGTTCCGTCTTGTCGATGTCGACGTTCCCCGACTTCTGTACGGCGCCGAGAACCGTGAATGTACGAGGGTTGGGGCGCACCACGATCTCGTCACCGCCTTGAACTTCAGGGTCATGGCCGGAGAGCAGATCGGAGTATTGCGCTGTCAGCGCGACGCTTCCTCGCCGCCGCAGGACGACCTCGAATTGCGGAGACGAAAGTTTGTCCGTGCTCGCGGGGCCGCCGGCGCGATTGATGGCGTCTGCCACCGAGCGTGTGCCGTCGAGGACGGAAAATCGCCCGGGTGTCTTGACGTCACCGGAGACCATGACCGTGTTCGATCGATCGCTCTGGAGCTCTACGATGACCTGCGGCTGCTCGGCCTTGCCTTTCAGGCGCTCGCGAATGCGTTGCTCGATCTGGCCGAGGTCGAGTCCTTTGACGTTCACTTCGCCGACGAACGGGACCGAGATGGTGCCGGCGTCGGTGACGTGCTGCGAACCAAGGTCCGCGCCGGTCTTCTGCGCGGTTGGGAAGATACCGCCGTCGTAGGCTTCGAGAATGCGGACCTTCAAGACGTCGCCGGGCCCGACCGATACCTTTCGGCCCGCCGATGCGGGCCTCTCGACGGTGGATTTGTCGGCCTGCGCCGTGGTTCGATACGGCAACACCGAGGTTGGATCGAGGTCGATCACGTCGTACGGGAGGGGAGCCAGGGACTCCGGAGAAGCGCGGGACATCTTGGGGCCATCGCCGGGCAGAAGCTGGCAACCTCCAAGGATCAAGCTCATTGCCCACACGGTGAGAGGTATCGACATGCACCGGAAGACGCGCCTCGGCGCGGGCGCTTGCTGCAACGGGACTGAGCAGCCGACTTGTTTGCTGGGCACCATCGACGTCATCTAGCACCCGGTCGGGGCGCCGGAAGGGCGAGAGCCGCTTAGATTTGTTACGAGTTGTTTCCGTCGCGCAGCGAGAAACATTTGGACGCAAATGCGGTGGGCGGCAGCAACGCTGCCCGAAGCATGCGCGCGGTGCTGCGCGAGATCGGCGACTTATTTTGCCCGCAGATCAGCCGATGTGGCGGAAGGGAAGCTCATGCGCGCACAGAGGCCGCGCGGCTGCCGGTCCAGCAACGTCAGCGTACCGCCATGTGACTCCGCGACGGCCAGGACGATGGCAAGCCCCAGGCCGAAGCCGCCTGTCGCCTGCCGCGCCGGGTCCGTTCGATAGAACGGCTCCATGACCCGCTGTTTTTCCTCGTCCGGTATTCCTGGGCCGTCGTCTTCCACATCGATCGCGACGGACCCGGTCGAGATGGTCAGCCGGGCCGTGACAGTCGTGCCGAACTTCGTTGCATTCTCGATCAGGTTGGAGATCGCGCGGCCGAGCGACTGAGGCCTGCAAAGCATCGCGAAGCGCTGCGGGCCTTCATAGACGACCGTGTGACCGGTATCGGCGAACTGATCGCAAATCGTTTCGATGACCGAGGGCAGATCCGCCATCTCCAACGCTTCCAGGCCGCTGCCTTCCCGGAGGTAGGTGACCGCGGAGGCGATCATGGAATCCATCAGCTCCAGATCCTCGAGCATTCGGATCTTTTCAGCCGAAGCGGGAATCTCCTCCGTCCGCAGCCGCAGACGCGTCAAAGGTGTCCGGAGGTCGTGACTGATGGCAATCAGGGTTGTCGTCCGGTCCTCGATCAGCCGGATGATGCGCCGCCGCATCCGGTTGAACGCCCGCGCGGCGCGCCGGATCTCGGACGGTCCCTCCTCGCGAACAGGGCTCTCTATGCCGGCTCCGCTGAACCGGTCGACCGCCGCCGCGAAACGCGCAAGGGGAGCCGCGAGCCGCCGTGCCACCCAGATCGACAACAGGATCGTCGAGGCAACTATGAAGATCAGAGGAAGCAGGACGGGAGGGGAAAGGAAGGACGGCTCCGGAGGCTCCGGGTGCGGAGGTGGCGGAGGAAAAGGGTCGTCGTCGAGCAGGACATTGATCGTGACCGCTTGTCCATCGCGCAGCAGGGCGCGGACGGCGGCCGACGAGGGTTGATCCGAGCGGACCGCAACGATCCTGATGCCGGGCGGCAGGTCGCGAACGATCCGGGACAACAGGGCACGAGACGCCGGATCGACTGAACCGGGAGCGCTGGCGTCATCGAGCTTCACCGTGAGGGCGCCCTGGCTGTAGGCAGCGATGAGTTCTCTTCGCGCCGCCGCGCTTACGGCATCAAGTGCCTGCAGCAGGGTCGCAATCCGTATCGCGCCATCCGGCGATGGCATCGGACCGCTGCGATCCGGCGCCAGCACGACGAAGAAGAATCCGGTGATGGCGAACGTCACCACGCTTGCGATAACCAGCAGTGCCGAGAGTTGAGTGGCGATCCGATCGAAATAGAGGGAGATTCGACCAAACAGCTTCATGCTCTCAGGACCTCGGGCGTGAAGACATATCCTCCGGATCTCACCGTCTTGATGAACTGGGGATCGCGAGGGTCGGCTTCGATTTTCCGGCGGATGCGACTGACGAGGATGTCGATGCTGCGGTCCAGCGCGCCTGCCGCCCGCCTCTGCGACAAGTCGAGCAACTGGTCTCGTGTCAGCGTCCGGCGTGCATGCCGGCAAAAGGTGAACAACAGATCGAATTCCGCGCTCGTGAGGATGATCCGTGTCCCCTCGGGATTGCGAACTTCCCTCGAGATCGGATTGATCTGCCAGCCGGCGAATTGGACGACGTCGTTGGCGCCATCCTCGGTTTCGGGCAGGGCAGTGGCCCGGCGCAGAACGGCCTTTATCCGTGCCAGAAGTTCGTGCGGATTAAATGGCTTGGCGATGTAGTCGTCGGCGCCCATTTCCAGACCGACGACCCGCGCAACAGGGTCGCCTGCGGCCGTGAGCATGATGACGGGGAGTGTCGATGTGGTCCGCAGTCGGCGACAGATGCTCAGCCCGTCCTCTCCCGGGAGCATGATGTCGAGGACGACGAGATCGATTCTCGCGGTTCCGAGCGCCCGGTCCATGGAACGGGCGTCTTCGGCAACGGTGACGCGACAGCCATTCTTCGACAGGAAGCGCGACACCATCGTTCGGATTTCGCGATCGTCTTCGACGACGAGAATGTGGGGCGATCGAACCATGGCTTCCTTCTACATCGATTGCGGCGTGCCGGGCGTCAGGCTTTTTGGTTTCTGATTGTTTCCAGATCGTCGTCCGACAAAGCCAGCAACAACATGCGGCGTGCCTCCTCGGAGCGTGGATGCCAACTTGACCGGGTCATCGTTTGCAAGAGGGTCGCATGAATTGGAAATACACTGCTTCCATCGTCGTCGTGGCGACGGGGCTTTTCAGCGCGGGGGCGGGCCTTGCCCAGCAGCCGGGATCCTACCCCATGCCTCCGATGGCAGGCCTGCCCTTTTTCGCTCCCGGTCTTCCGCCACCTCCGTTCTTCGCGGGGCCTGGAGGTGGGAATGCCTTGCCGGCCGGGCCGTCGCCGAAGGAGGCATGCATGGATATGGTCGCCCTCCGGGCCGGCTTCCTGGGCTTCCTGAAGGCGAAGCTCGACCTTGCGCCGCAGCAGCTTGCAGCCTGGCAGGAGGCGGAGGCTGTCTTCAACGACGTCGCCAAGAGCGAGCGTGCGGGTTGTTCTCGCCTACCGGCGGAGGTGGCACAGACGGGCGTGCTCGGCGCGATTACGTTCGCCGAAGAGCACACGGCCAGCCACCAGCAGCAATTACAGAAGATGGGGCCGGCCATTCGGAAGCTCTACGAGGTCCTGTCGGCCAGCCAACGCAAGGTCATGGATAGCATTCCTCCGCCCATGATGTTCTAGGCGGTTCTGCGCCGGCGCTCCCCATGCCGCTTTGCGGCAAAGCCGGCTTCGCCCGACGGCCCTTCCCAAGCCGGCCGTCGGTCGCAAGGGAAGGGGACCACACATAGTCCGCCCTGCGCCCGTTTTCCCCAAAGATCGGCCGCAGACACTCGCGGGTGTGGTCCCCTTCTTTGCTCTCTTGAATCCCAGCCGTCCGAGGCAGGCAGCGAGCAACGTGCGTCACCCGCCAGGATGATCGTACGGATCCGGAGTTGCGTCGAATCACCGTCAATCTTGTGAGCTTTGGAGTTGGAGGTAACATGTTTCGACGAGTAACCGCGGCAGTTGTCGCTTTCGCCCTGCTGGAATGCGGCGGACTTGGAATGGCGGCTGCCCAGGAGCGGCCGTCCAAGGAGACAATGGATGCTGTTCGAAGCTGCTTCAGCAAGGCAGGTATCAACGCCCCGTCGGGTTCGGACAAGCCGCCACAACTGACGGTCGAGCAGCGAAAAACCGTCGACAAGTGCCTCAAGGCCGCCGGCATCGAAATCCCCAGTGGCAGGCCCTGAAATGGGTCTCTTGCCCGGCGTGACCATCGAATGGTGAGGGCAGGCTGAATCGTCATCCGCGTACAGGAGCGACCCGGCCCCTTTTTCAGACACGGTCACGTATTCGCCCCTCATGTTCTTGGAGTTTCGAACGATGAATGCCCGCAGAATTATCGGTTGCATGGGGGCCGCAATGGTATTCGCAACCCCACCGGCAATTGCTCAAACGATGGCCGAGCTTTATTCAAAGCACTCTTGTGCGGTTGTGAAAATCACCACAGCCGATGGCACGGTCGGCAACGGATTCTTTGCCGATGCGCATGGTCTTCTGGTGACATCGGCCCAGGTGGTTTTTCAGCATAGCTTCTTCAAGACGGAAGCAGGCATCGGGGTCGATATTCACTCGAAGGGGCCGATCACCTTGCTGTCGGATGATGGGCGGCGAACGACCATTCCATCACCGCCGGTCGATCTGCACCACGCGGACAATGCCACCAAAGACCTCGCAGCCATCGATACCGGCCTCGCGACACCCTGCTTCATTCCCATGGCGAGTACGGGCCGCCTGCATGTCGGCGACCCGGTGGTCACTATCGCCTTCCCGCCTTCCGCGCCGTCGAGCGGCCTTTATCTCGGCTTTGTTGCGACGAAGGACGACGAGGTCAGCAACATCGTCGGTGTCATCGATGGGACACTGGAAACCGTGCTTGCCAGTCGACGGCTGTTGCGCGTCCAGATGCCGGTCACATATGGCATTTCCGGCGCTCCGATCATCGACGAAAAAGGTATGGCCGTCGGCGTGGTGGCGTCGACGCCGCTGCCCTGGATCGAGGAGTATTCTCGACGAATAATCGCGGCCAGAGACGATTCGAGAATGCCCACCTCAGCCGAGGCCGAGAACAACATGTCCGCCGTTCTTGGGGAGCTGGCGTCGGTCGGCAGGCACTTCACCTCGCCTGGGGTGTTGGTGGCTGTACCGCTGGCGGGTTTGGCGACGCCGGAGGGCGACGCCGGCGTCGACTTTCAATAACCCCTTCGGCGGCGATATCGCCGCATCTGCGCGGGCGGCCGCATCGGAATGCCGAACGGGCCGTGGCTGTTGGATATCCTGCGCCCGCGTTCGCTTCGCATTGTTGGTAGTGAACTGCGGCACGCCTGGCGTCGCCCGTCAATCGAATCGAGAGCAGCGCATGACCGACTCGGCCGCAAACGGTGCGCGGCTGCTCGACGCACTATGCCTGCGGTCGACGTCACGGAAATCCGTCGGCGGAAGTTCCGCGGGAGACCGAGTCTCTCCTGCGAGGGCAGCAGACATTTCGGTCAAATGAGTCGATGCACGCGTGACGCACCTTCGCCTTTGAGGAGAGGGCGGAAAGAATTTTGTTCCGGAGTGTGTCCAGCCACTCAATGGAAATGGACGGAAACAACTCTGCCGTCGCACGGCATTCCAATTGAAAAGCCCGCTCCTATAAATGATCTGCCGCATCCTGCGGCGTGTGAGTCCTCATGGAGAAGATGATGGTGGAAAGTCGAACGGCGACGCTACTCGCGATTGCTGCGGAAGCGCTGCGTGGATTGGCCGGGCGGCGCTTCGAGCCGGCGGCCGGATACGTCGCGGACCTGCGTGTCAGGAGCGTGCCGGCTCGCGTTCTGTCGAAGAGACGCGCCAAGAGCCTGCTGCTTCTCGTGGTTGCCTTCGTCGGCGCGCCGATGGCGGCGTCGGCACAATCCAAGAGCGTGGTGAACAAGAGTCCGGGCTTCTACGTCGGCGTCGAAAGCGGCTTGAACTGGCTGCTCAGCAACAGCAGCAACGGCTTCAACAACAGCTACAACACCGGCTACGCCATCGGCGGCGTCGCGGGGTACGACTTCGTCGGGCCGCGCGTGGAACTGGAAGTCATGTACCGCAACAATGCCGGAACGACCGCCACTTCGTTCGGCAATGCCGCCGGCCAAGTCAACCAGTTGTCGACGATGGTGAACGGCCTCTATGACTTCATGCCGGGATCCATCATCACTCCCTATGCCGGCGCCGGCCTGGGCCTGGCATTTGCCAGTCCCGGTCTCCTCGGACCCTCTTCGTTGGGAGCGACCGCATTTGCCTACCAGGGCATTGTCGGCGTCGGCTACAACGCGACGCCCCTTCTGCGTGTCAATCTCGACGCCCGATACTACGGAACGTCGAACCCCGGCACCTATACCAACAACGATATCTCCGTGATGCTGGGCGTTACCTACAAGCTCGGCAGCCCCTAGCGGCGAGAATGTCGTAGACCGATCCGCTTGATGGCAGAGACAGTTGTCTCTGGCCTGGCTGTGTCGTGGCGAAGGTCGCGCGACCCGATGACAGAAGCGGGTCGCGCGGCTTAGTCTCCGCCTCGGCCCGGTGCTGGCAGTGCCAGCAGCCCGTCGAGAAGCGCATGGCAGGATTGAAATAGGATAGTTGCAACTTTGGTCGGAATCGTCCTATATTTCTGCTATTGTCGCACGAGGCCTGTCTTCAAAGGCCGAGCCGCCCGGTTGCTTTCCGGGACGGCTCCTCGTCGTGACGGAATGCGTCCCTCTCGCAGCACTTGCTCCACGTGACTTGTCACGCTGGGGGTCCCGGGCTGCGGTCGGGAGGGCAGACCGAGACGATATTGACCATGCCCCGCCCGGCGCGCCCGCCGGGTACGCTCCACCAGGAGGTGGGGAGGTCCCGCGGCCTTTACTGAGTACCGAGCCGTGAGTAGCAAGCAAAGGCCATCCCCGTCGCCGACCGTCCGGCAGGTGGGGTGGACCGAGGTGCGAAGAACGCATCCGAATGCGATTTGACGGTCTGCTGCAGCCGCCATGATTGTCAGGGGGCTGCAGGGTCGGATTCCCGCGATGTCACAGGGGGCGCTCAACCTGTGTTACAACATTTGTCTCAACTTGGTGTGACACCTTTTGGTGTGACAGCCGGGCGGTCAGGCGCCCTTCTCGATCAGGTCAGAGGTGAAACATGAACGACGACATCGGCCGTCTAGCGACGCGCGAATACGAGGTGACGCTGCCGGACGGTTCAAAGGGCAAACTGGCCTTCGCCTTGTGCGATCTCGCCCAGGAGAACGCACTCTTCTCCGGCGGCCTTCCCGTGGCGGAGTTCAAGCAGAAGCCTGCCCGTGCTAGGAATCGTCGCGAGATTGGAGTCCAGGCCGAACCGATGAAGAGTACTTGGGACCGAAGGTACTTGGGAAAGTAGAAGACTTTGGATTTCTGAAGGGAGTCGTCGATGGCCGTTCTCGGACTTTCACAAGACGACACACGCAAGGTCCTTGGCGAACTCAATCAGGCGCTTTTCAATCATGAACAATGGGCGGAAACGATCAACCGAACCTTGGCCTGTCATCTGACCCCCGATCAGGCCGACCTCGCGACCGATGCACATCACAAATGTCGGTTCGGCCAGTGGGTCCGCAGCCCCCATGGCAAGACCCTCGCGGGCTACCCGGGCATGGCGGAAATGATGACGGCGCATGAACGCATGCATCGCTACTGTCGGACGATCCTCCTGTCCTCGGTGCGATCGGAAACCGTGGAGCTTCAGGACTACGAGCGTTTCACTAATGCGCTGAAGCAATTGCGGATAGAGATCAATACGATCAAGCACGAGCTCGAAGAGACGATCCACAGTCTCGATCCGCTGACGGGCGCGACCAAGAGCATCGGCATGCTGACGAAATTGCGCGAGCAGCAGGACCTGGTGAAACGCAAGGCTCATTTCTGTTGCCTGGTGATGATCGTCGTCGATGATTTCAAGACGTTGATTGAAAAGCACGGAGTCGCCATGGGAGACCGTGTGCTCGCGGCGTTCGCGCACCAGGCGAAGGATCAGCTGAGGCTGTTCGACTTCCTGTTCCGTTACGGTGGCGAGGAATTCCTCCTTTGCCTGCCCAATGCCCACATTGAGGCCGGCTTCGATGTCGTCGATCACCTGCGCAAGATCTTCGCCGACGTCACTTTCGAGGACAAGGATGGTGCGCCCTTTCACGTCACACTGTCCGGCGGGCTGACGCCGCTGGATGCCGACGTGTCGGTCGAGGAGTCCATTGGACGAGCCGACAAGGCGCTCTACGCGGCGACGGCCGCTGGTCGCGATCGCGTGGTGGTGTGGGACGCTTCCATGACACAGGGAAGGCAGGGCGCGACGTGACGGCAAGTCGATCGAGGGATGGTTGGGTATGCTGATCGCGCAAATCACCGACATGCACCTCAAGGGCGAGGGCGAGCTGCTCTATGGCCGGATCGACACCACGGGCTTCCTCGAGCGTGCGGTGGCGCACGTGAAAGCGCTCGATCCGCGGCCCGACATCGTCCTGGCGACCGGCGATCTGGTCGAAAACGGCCGGCCGGAGCAATACGCCAATCTGAAGCGCGTGCTGGCGCCGCTCGACATGCCGGTGTTCCTGATTCCCGGCAATCACGACGCCCGCGACGCTATGCGGACCGCGTTTCCCGAGCATGGCTACCTGCCGGCTGAAGGCTTCCTGCAGTACACGGTCGAGGACCTCCCGGTGCGGCTGATCGCGCTCGACACGCTGGTGCCGGGCAAGGGCCACGGCGAACTCTGCGATCTGCGGCTCGATTGGCTGGAGGCGCGGCTGGCAGAGAGCGACCGGCCGACGTTGCTCTTCATGCATCATCCGCCGTTCGAAACGGGCATTTCCTACCTCGACGGCGCACGCCTGAACGAAGGTGGCGAGCGACTGTCAGAACTTGTTCGGTCCCACGGCAATGTCGAGCGGGTGATGTGCGGCCACGTCCATCGCCCCATCCAGGTGCGCTGGGCCGGCACCATGGCCTCGATCGCGCCCAGCACCGCCCACCAGGCCAACCTCGACCTGCGCCCCGGCGCCGGCCTGTCGATGAAGATGGAACCACCGGGCATCGCGCTCCATCAATGGCGCGAAGGCGCCGGCTTGGTCACTCACGTGAGCTACGTCGGAGACTACGACGGTCCGCGGCCGTTCCGCTGATCGTGGCCGGTTTCAATGACCTGATGAAGCGGGTCGGCCCGGGCATCATCACCGGCGCCGCCGACGACGACCCGAGCGGCATCGCCACCTATTCGCAGGCCGGCGCCCAGTTCGGGCTGAACATGCTGTGGACGGTGGTGCTGACCTGGCCGCTGATGGTCGCGGTGCAGTCCATCAGCGCCCGTATCGGCCGCGTCACCGGCCGCGGCCTCGCCGCCAATCTCGCCGAAGTCTTTCCCCGCCGCTTCGTCGGCGTGCTGGTGGGGCTGCTGTTCATCGCCAATACCGTCAACATCGGCGCCGATCTCTCGGCCATGGGGGCGGCGGCCCAGCTCGTTCTGGGCGGCAACCGTCATTTCTTCACCATCGGCTTCGCCGTCATGTCGCTGCTCGCCGTCGTGCTGGTGCCTTACCACCGCTATGTCGGCTACCTGAAGTGGCTCACCTTCTCGCTGTTCGCCTATGTCGGCGTGGTGTTCACGGTCCACATCGACTGGGCCGCGGTCCTCGGCGGCATCGTGGCGCCGCGCTTCAAGGTTTCGGGCGATTCGCTCACCCTGGTGGTCGCGGTATTCGGCACCACGATCAGCCCCTATCTCTTCTTCTGGCA
>JAUXST010000642.1 GCA_030679805.1 Reyranella sp.
TGGTCGCCCGGCGAGACCACGCCGCCGCCCGCGCCGCGCGTTCTGGTGAGCGAGGTCGATCCTGCGATCGCCCGCGCCGTCGACCGCGCGACGTCGGGTCAGCGCCTCGATCCGCCCGAGATCCTGCGCCTGTTCGCGGCGCGCGACGCCGACTATCGCCATGTCACAGGCGCGGCCAATGCGCTCCGCCAGGCCGTCAGCGGCGACGTCATACGCTACGTCGTCAACCGCAACATCAACTACACCAACATCTGCTACTTCCGCTGCCGCTTCTGCGCCTTCTCCAAGGGCCGCACCCACGAGGATCTGCGTGGCGCGCCCTACGATCTGGCGCTCGACGAAGTGAAGCGGCGTGCCGTTGAGGCCTGGGAGCGCGGCGCCACCGAAGTCTGCATGCAGGGTGGCATCCATCCCGACTACACGGGCGAGACCTATGTCGCGATCTGCAAGGCGATCAAGGAAGCGGTGCCGGGCATGCACATTCACGCCTTCTCGGCGCTGGAAGTGACCCAAGGTGCTGCGACCTTGCAGCAGCCGATCCCGGCATTCCTCGCCAACCTGCAGCAGGCCGGCCTCGGTACGCTGCCGGGGACGGCGGCCGAAATCCTCGATGATGAAGTTCGCGCCATCATCTGCCCGGACAAGATCAACACCGCCGAGTGGCTCGACGTGCAGCGCCAGGCGCACAAGCTCGGCCTGCGCACGACCTCGACCATCATGTATGGCCATGTCGAGACGCCACTTTCCTGGACGCGGCATCTGCTGGCGCTGCGCGACCTGCAGGTTGAGACCGGAGGCTTCACCGAGTTCGTGCCGCTGCCGTTCGTGCATATGGAAGCGCCGATGTACCGCCAGGGCCGGGCCCGCCGCGGGCCGACCTTCCGCGAGGCGGTGATCATGCATTCGGTCGCGCGCCTGGTGCTGCATCCGGTGATCCCCAACATCCAGACCTCGTGGGTCAAGATGGGCCCGGCGGGTGCTGCGATCTGCCTGGAATCGGGCGCCAACGATCTCGGCGGCACCTTGATGAACGAGAGCATCTCGCGCGCCGCCGGCACGCAGCACGGCCAGGAATTCCCGCCCGACGCGATGGAGGCCCTGATCCGCTCCATCGGCCGCGAGCCGAAGCAGCGCGACACGCTCTACCGGTCCGTCCCGGAGGAGCGCCGCGCCGCCTCGCTGGTCGCCGCCGACCTCGCGCCGATCATCCTGACATCGCCCCGCAAGCGGGCTGCCGCGGCGTGAGAGACGGCGCATCCGGCACGGAACGTGCGTCGGGCTTCAAGGCTGGTTGACCGGGGGATTTTCAAGTGACGGCGCACGATCCGATCGCATTGGAGCTGTTCAAGAACGCCATCTTCTCGATCGCCGACGAGATGGCCCTTACCGTGTTCCGGACGACCTACTCGGGCGTGCTCAAGGACAACATGGACTACTCGACGGGCTTCGCCGATGCCGACGGCAAGCTCGCGGCGCAGGGCCTGAC